>CAYREN010000001.1:0-21778 GCA_964423255.1 uncultured Roseivirgaceae bacterium
CTTTATCACAAAAGTTTTACTTCAAAAATACAACTTGGAAATTTTGATGATGACTTATCTAAAATTCATGAATATGATTGGATAATAGAAGTAATTGTTGAAAACCTGGAAATCAAAAATCAGTTATATGATAAAGTTGAAAAACTTAGAAAACCCGGTTCACTTATCACTTCAAACACATCTGGAATTCCAATAAATTTGATGAGCAATGGTAGAAATGACGATTTTCAGAAACACTTTTGTGGCACACACTTCTTCAATCCACCAAGGTATTTAAAACTCCTTGAAATAATTCCAGGACCTAAGACCAATCCAGAGATTATTGATTTTCTAATGCACTATGGCGACTTGTTTCTTGGGAAAACAACAGTATTGTGCAAAGACACACCGGCATTTATTGCAAATAGAATTGGTATTTATTCCATATTGAAGGTGGTACAATCCATGCAGCGTTTAGGCTTAAATATTGACGAAATTGATAAATTGACCGGCCCGGTAATTGGTCGTCCAAAATCAGCTACATTCAGAACTAGTGATATTGTTGGTTTGGATACACTTATTAAAGTCGCTGATAATTTACATGCAGGCCTGCCCGATGATGAACAAAGAGAAGTATTCAAACTTCCTGAAATAATTGGTGAGCTGGCAAAAAATAATTGGCTTGGAGATAAAACAAAGCAAGGGTTTTATAAAAAAACCAAAGACAATAAAGGTCTCACAAAAATACTGACACTTGATCTAAAGACCTTGGAATATATGCCAAAGCAAAAAACAAAATTTGCTACGCTTGAGCTCACAAAATCCATTGATAATGTAAAAGACAGATTTAAGGTTTTACTTAACGGAAAGGATAAAGCCGGAGAATTTTACAGAGATTCTTTCTATGGGATTTTTCAATATATATCCAATAGAATCCCTGAAGTGTCTGATGAGTTGTTCAAAATCGATGATGCACTATGTGCTGGTTTCGGATGGGAAATTGGTCCGTTTGATACATGGGATCAAATAGGCGTGGCAGAATCTCTTGAAAAAATGGAGCATGCAGGTTATAAGCCAGATCCATGGGTTTATGACATGGTAGAAAGTGGTGCAAAATCATTTTATACTGTTGAGAAGGGCGTAAGAATGTATTATGACATTGTCACGAAATCGTATAATGAAATATCAGGCAAAGGCCAATTTATTATACTCGACAACCTTAGGGTAAATAAGGAAATATGGAAAAACTCAGGGGCTTCCATATTTGATTTGGGTGATGGTATAATAAATCTCGAATTCAGAACTAAGATGAACACGATGGGAAGTGAAGTCATAGAAGGGATGAATAAAGTCTATGAACTGGGTGAAAGTGATTATCGTGGAATTGTCATTGGAAACCAGGGAGCCAATTTTTCTGTGGGTGCAAATTTAGGAATGGTGTTTATGTATGCTATCGAGCAAGAATTTGATGAACTTAATATATTGATATCTACATTCCAGAATATCATTATGAGAGCGAGATATAGCTCAGTTCCAGTGATTATTGCTCCACATGGAATGTCTTTAGGTGGCGGATGTGAGCTTACCTTGCATGCCGACCAGGTACAAGCAGCTGCTGAAACATATATTGGTCTGGTAGAATTTGGTGTCGGTCTCATCCCAGGAGGCGGAGGTACCAAAGAGCTCACTCGCCGAGTTTCGGAAAGAACTGAAACGGGAGATATTGAGTATAATGCACTTCAAAATGCATTTATGAATATTGCCACAGCCAAAGTCGCCACCTCCGCAGAAGAAGCAAGAGATATGCTAATTCTTAGGCCACAAGATAGAATTACAATAAACCCAAACAGGCAGATAGCTGAAGCAAAAATGGCTGCTATCGAGCTTTCAGAAGCTGGATATTCCATGCCTGTGCAAAAGAAAAACATAAAGGTTCAAGGGCGAGGGGGATTGGCGCTATTCCATGCCGGAATTACGGGAATGAGAATGGGAAATTATATTTCTGATCATGATAAATTGATTGCCATGAAATTGGCCAATATTATGTGCGGTGGCGACCTTTCAGCACCTACTGAGGTTTCTGAGCAATATTTGCTTGATCTGGAAAGGGAAGCATTTCTTTCTCTATGTGGAGAAAGAAAAACACTCGAGAGAATTCAGGCTATTTTAAATGGCAAAAAAGCATTGAGAAATTAGTGCATTTATACAAGAAGTTACTATTAAATATTAAAGTAAAATAACATAATCATGGATGCATATATTGTAGCAGGATATCGATCGGCAGTTGCAAAGGCCAAAAAAGGTGGGTTTAGATTTACCAGATCAGATGATTTATCTGCGGAAGTAATAAAGCACCTTGTGGGTTCTATCAAGGATTTTGATCCCAAAAGAGTTGATGACTTGATAGTAGGAAATGCTATTCCCGAAGCAGAACAAGGAATGCAGATGGGTAGAATGATATCATTACTTTCACTTCCTCTTGAAGTTCCGGGGATGATTGTCAACAGGTATTGTGGCTCAGGCATTGAAGCGATTAATATTGCTTCGGCAAGAGTAACTGCAGGAATGGCTGATTGCATTATTGCTGGTGGCACCGAATCGATGTCAATGGTGCCTATGATGGGATGGAAGACTGCTTTAAATTATAAAATTTCTACCAAAACGCCAGATTATTATACCAGCATGGGACTCACTGCGGAAGAGGTAGCTAAAAAGTATAAAATCACCAGAGAAGATCAGGATCAATTTGCTTATAATTCTCATACTAAAGCACTGAAAGCCATCGAAGGAGGAAAATTTAAAGATGATATTGTTCCGATAAATGTTGAAGAAGTTTACCTGGATGAAAACGATAAAAGGCAAAAAAGATCATTTATTGTTGACACCGATGAAGGACCAAGGGCAGACACAAGTATCGAAGCTCTGACAAGACTTAAACCTGTATTCTCTCTTGGAGGAACAGTTACTGCCGGCAATTCGTCCCAAACTTCTGATGGAGCAGCATATGTTGTTGTGATGTCTGAACGAATGGTAAAAGAACTCAATTTGGAACCAATTGCCAGATTGGTCAGCTATGCAGTGGCTGGGGTAGAACCAAAGATCATGGGTATAGGACCAGTAGCAGCTATCCCAAAGGCCTTGAAACTCGCAGGTCTTAATCAATCTGATATAGAGCAAATTGAGCTCAATGAAGCATTTGCCGCTCAAGCTTTGGGAGTTATTGGCCAACTGGATCTTGATCCTGAAATCGTGAACGTGAATGGTGGCGCAATAGCTCTCGGTCATCCACTCGGATGCACAGGGGCAAAACTATCTATTCAACTATTCAATGAAATGAAGTGTCGAAATCAGAAGTATGGCATTGTCACAGCGTGTGTAGGTGGAGGGCAAGGTGTCGCTGGTATTTATGAAAGGTTAAATTAATAAAGCAGAATTGCGAGCCTTTAAAACAACTAAAAATTAATATTATGGAAATGGCTGATATAAAAACTGCAATTAAAGGAGGAGAATTTCTCGTTAAAGATACGCAGGCTTCTGAAATTTTTATTCCTGAAGAGTGGACTGAAGAGCAAAATATGATTGCCCAGACTTGCAAAGATTTTCTTGCTGCTGAAGTTTATCCAAAATTGGATGAAATTGATTCAATGAATTTTCCGGAACTCATGCCTGGATTGTTAGATAAAGTTGGCGAACTCGGTCTTTTAGGAGCTTCTCTTCCTGAGCAATTTGGTGGGTTTAATACTGACTTCAACACATCTTTGCTTATAGCAGAGGAATTTGGAAAAGGTTATTCTTTCGCTGTCGCCTTTACTGCACATACAGGTATTGGCACATTGCCCATTTTATATTATGGCAATGATGATCAAAAATCCAAGTATCTCCCAAATTTAGCTTCTGGAGTATGGAAAGCTTCTTATTGCCTGACAGAACCTGATGCCGGATCAGATGCTAATTCCGGCAAAACAAAAGCGATTCTTTCCGAAGATGGTAAATCATATTTACTAAACGGTCAGAAAATGTGGATCACCAATGGTGGTTTTGCAGATATATTTATTGTGTTTGCCAAAATAGACGGCGATAAAAATTTATCAGCCTTCATTGTTGAAAAAGCTTTTGGAGGTATCACAATGAATGAAGAAGAAAAAAAGATGGGCATTAAGGGATCGTCTACCCGACAAATATTCTTTAATGATTGTAATGTTCCAATTGAAAATTTGTTATCCGAAAGAGGAAATGGATTTAAAATAGCCCTGAACATTCTAAACATTGGTAGAATAAAGTTGGGAATTGGTGGTGTTGGTGGGGCAAAAGGAGCCTTTGCAAATGCAATCAAGTATGCCAACGAACGAAAACAATTTGGTACGACCATAGGCAATTTTGGTGCGATCAAACATAAAATAGGCGATGTGGCGTCACATATTTTCGCCTCAGAATCTGCTCATTATCGTGTTGGACAAAACATTGATGATGCCTACGATGCAATGGTTTCTAATGGCGAAGATTTATCTAAGGCCAGACTAAGTTCCTTTGAGCAATTTGCTATTGAATGTGCCATGCTCAAGGTACATGGTTCCGAGACACTTGATTATGCCGTAGATGAAGGAGTTCAGATTTATGGAGGTATGGGTTATTCTGCCGAAGGTCCAATGGATAGGGCCTATCGTGATGCCAGAATCAATAGAATATTTGAAGGGACCAATGAAATCAATAGAATATTGACTATTGATATGATTTTGAAAAGGGCCATGAAAGGCGAACTTGACTTAATGGGACCTGCAATGGCTGTCGCCAAGGAGCTAACATCAATTCCAGAATTAGGTGATGATGATAATAATGGTTTCCTGGGCAAAGAGAAAAAGGCGATAAAAAATTTAAAAAAGGCAGGTTTGATGATTGCCGGAGCAGCAGTTCAAAAACTGATGACCAACATGAAGGATGAGCAGGAAATTCTTATGAATTTAGCAGATATGTTGATCCAGGGATTTGTTGCTGAATCTGCTATTCTAAGAGCAGAGAAAATCGCCGAAAAAAATGGAGAAGAAAAGTCTGGATTATTCCTGGATATGGCAAGGATTTATCTGCATACGGCAATAGATAAATCATCATGGGCTGGTAAACAAGCCATTTATGCGTTTGCCGATGGTGATGAATTGAAAATGATGTTAATTGGTTTGAAAAGATTTACCAAAATAGATCCATTCAATCTTAAAGAAGCTCGTAGAAGAGTAGCTAATCATCTTCTTGAAAAGAATGATTTTTCCTTTGATTAAGGTAATTCACACAAAATATTTTGAAATGGAGAGTTGATATTGGCTCTCCTTTTGTTGTTAAAATTATCCAAGAGATTCTTTTAGTCACAATTAAGGTCAATATAAACTCTAAAATTATATCAATTCATAAACATTTCATTTGAGCGAGTAACCATTTCTCTGCTTACCTTGTGCATTGAAAATCGTAATATTGAAAAAGAACTATCAATAATATTTTTATTAACAAATCTGAATCGATTTAGGATTTTTTATGAACGATCAAATTATAAATCAAAAACTTAATGAAGCACTAAAACTTTTCGATGACGGCAATTCTTATAATGAAATCAGAAAATATTTTGGAGATAGTCTGGATGAAGAAAGTATTTCTTATATCATAAGATTGGTCGATGAATTCGCAATAGAAGAAAGTCTAATTCAAGAAGATATTAAAAAGGCCAAGTTTAAAATTTCTCTGGGGATAGTGGCTACTATTGTTTCACTTATACTTTTATACAGTTTTTATATCAATGAAGCTCTCCATGGAGTTACTGGAATATTGGCCTATTTGTCGATGGCCTTTTCTATTTACCTGATGTGGATGGGCTATAAAGAGAAAAAAAGACTCTCAAAAACTACGCCTGAAATTGATGATTCGAAATTTAAAATGAAACGAAGAAAGAAAAATTAATGGCCGATTTTTTCGATCTTTAACCAGTGAGCATATGAGGTGTGCCGCTTATTGAAACGATTTATTTTCAAGTTGCAACTTCCTTTCATTGGTAATACGAACTTTCAATACTCCAACAACTTGCGGCATGACTTATATACATTGCGCCTATGTTGCTGCTTATGCAAATTAATTATAATCGACGCATATAATTCATATTATACCCTAAGTATCATAGACTTCTTTTGTTCTATAATATAGTAGTTTTGTGTTTTAACTACTATGCCGATATTGGCAGAAGAATATATTTTATGTGAAGGAAAAGTTGAGATATTAAAATAATATGGAAGGTTCTGTTTTTAGCGTTCTGATAATTTTTGCCACAATGGGTTTTGTTTGGCTGTTGCCGATATTAATAATTATCAGTTCAAGTAAAACCACAGGCGGCGAAAAATTAGCATGTGTATTAGCTGTGATTTTCGTATCGTGGTTCGCATGGATATTTAATATGTTGTTCGCTCCAATCAAGAAAAAAAACTGAATCCCTGGAGATTAGTTTGTTACTATTTGGTTTTTATTTAAAGGACGTTATGTTTAGAAATCAGCAACACATAAATTCCACATTCACAAAAGCCAGCTTAGAGCATGTCACGTGCTTTGCAGAAGAGGAAAAGCTAGGTGCCATGCTATGACAGCTTAGTTCCACCGGTATAATACTGAATTCTTTTTTTTGAAAAGAAATTAGGCACAACGTTCAGATTAGGTGGTCGTTTTAATGGCACTTATAAATTATTGCCGTTTAGTTTTATCTTTTTCTTTCATAATGATTTTGAGCAACTTTATCCAAAAATACTTCCGACCTAGCGCACTCAAATTCTAATTTATTGAGAGGTTCCGAAAACAAAGGTGAACCGCCACCTAATAAAATAGGAATGACGGTTATTATCATATCGTCAATTAAATCTTCCCTCAAAAAACTTTGGATAGTTTTACCGCCATCAATATAAAGGCGGTAAAGTCCTTTTTGATGAATTTGGTCCAAAATTTCCGTTAATGTTCCCTTAACAAGTTCAGCCTTATCTTTAAATTTTTCAGGTATTTCTGTTAATGAATTACTTAAAACAAACACTGGTTTTTGATAAGGCCAATCTATATCAAATCCGCAGACAGTGTTAAAAGTTATTCGTCCCATAACAAGAGCATCAATATGAGATGTAAATTCTGCATATCCCATATCAATATTAGTGGGATTTGGAATTGAGTGTAGCCAATCTATCCCTCCGTTTTTATCCGCAATATATCCGTCTATACTTGTTGCGATAAATACTTTGTTTTTCTTTTTCATTGTTTATCTATATTCCAATGAATGCCAACATCAATATCCTTTATCAATTAATTCCTGCCCTGAGGCTATAACTTTATCTCTCATTTCCACCTTGAAATCAGCGAGCTTCTTTTCAACATCCTCATCATGTGTGCCAATTATTTGAGCCGCAAGTATTCCAGCATTTTTTGCTGCATCCAGGGCCACAGTGGCAACTGGTACTCCACTCGGCATCTGAAGAATAGATAAAATTGAATCCCATCCGTCAATGGAAATCCTCGACCTTACCGGAACACCAATCACAGGCAGTGTGGTAAAAGCTGCTGTTACACCAGGAAGATGTGCTGCCCCTCCTGCGCCTGCAATGATCACCTTCATCCCTCTTTCTCTGGCACTACCAGACCATTCACTTAATAAATCAGGTGCCCTGTGAGCCGAAATGATTCTGATTTCAAAAGTAATCCCGAAAGTTTTAAGAATTTTTGCTGCCTCTTCCATGATATTTAAATCAGACTGGCTACCCATAATAATTCCTACTTGTGCATTTGACATTTCGCTATTATTTATAATTTAACTTATATTATTTACTAAAAATTATACCTCTTTTTGAGCAGTATTGTCATTTATCTTTATCTCTATTCCAATTTTTGCCATCATTTGACTTGCATTGGTGCTTTTGCAAATTCCTTTTCTCAATTTATAATCAAAGATAATTTCATCGTCAAGAATTTCACTACTAAAATTATAATTTACTATCGAATTATTCTTTTTGTCCAGCTCTCCCAACTTCAAATCATGTGTGGAAATCAGCCCCAAAGTATTCAACTTATTAAGCTGTAAAATAAGTGATTCTGCACCAATATGTCTATCAACAGAATTTGTCCCCTTCAAAATTTCGTCCAACAAATAAAAAACTGTGTTGTTTTCATTGATGGATTCCAGAAGCATTTTAAGTCTTAACAATTCTGCATAAAAGGAAGATACATTTTCTTCCAGATTATCCTTTGTTCTCATGCTGGTAAATACATGAAAAAATGATACCTGCAAAGATGTTGCACATACCGGAGCTCCGGCGTATGCCAATACCATGTTTATTCCAATTGTCCTAAGAAATGTACTCTTCCCTGCCATATTCGATCCTGTAACAACACATGTTGTTCCGCTTTTCTCCAATGAGAAATCATTATTGACTCTGCTTTTTGTTGGTATCAATGGATGACCAATATTTTTACCAGTAAATAAAAAAGGACTATCCGTGATTTCAGGATATTGATATTCGTCATTGGCAAAAGCAAATGCCGCTATGCTATTCAATGCCTCAAGCTCTGCAATAGCATCAAACCAATTTGAGACTTCATCTTTATATTTTGTCCGCCATTTCTCTGCTCTTGCTAGTAAAATAAAATCCAGCAAGAATATATAATTGAAAATATGGTACATCATGTTGCTCCGCTGACTAAACCAATATAAAATTGATTTTAAATATTTGATCTTAATTGATGCCAAAATACCTTGGGGCTGGAGAGCCGATTTAATTTTTACTAAGTAATTATCCTTAAACTCCACATTTTCTATTTGGATAATTATGTTTTCAATAGACTCCAGTAGACTAACTCCCGATTGAGTCATCTCAAAAGTCGATTTTGAATAATCTATTATTTTGTATAGAAAAAATCCAGTAATGATAAACGGTAGAAGCAAGGCAAATAATGATAGCCATTCATATAAATATCCTATTATTAGAAAAGAAGAAAAAGGAATGACCAAGTAAGGTAGAATTTTGTAAAATGGATTATTACGAATAAAATCCTTTCCGGAAAGCCACTTATCAAAGACTTCTTCATTCTGCATTTTATCTGATTTATTTCTAGCATAAGCCTGAATCTTTTGTCGCCAATCAAGCTTGGAGCCAAGTTCAGTTACCGTCTTATGCCTCAATTCAATAGCACTTTTGTCAGATGGATTCAATAACCATGACGCCAATAATTTTATTCCTCTAGACGTACCGGCTCGATTAATTAATTGAAAAAGTGAGTTTCTTCCGAAAACATCCAAATCGACAGCATAATGATGATGCTCATCAATAAATTTCTCCCCTTCATCTATTCCATTAAAATTATATTTCAATCTTTTGACTTCCTCAATATTGATATCATGCATTCTTTCATTTAAGACCTTCTCATTTTTGATCTTATTGTGTCGATTGACCAATAGCCCAAATACAACTACAAATGTTAGGGTTTCAATAAATAACCAAAATCCCAATCCTGCTTTTATAGTCAGAATTGTAATTACCAGAAATCCAATAAAGATTAATATTCTATAAATCGAATAAGCATTATATTTTGACTTTAATGATGAAACTTGGGTAGTAAGAGCCTCTGCTCTATTATTGAAAAAATCTGTTTTATTAGTCATCCTCTTTCTTAATTCAATTTTAACCTATCAAAACAAGCGATTGATAGACAAATCAAAATTAAATAAAGAATAATTGTAATTGGGAAATCAACAATTAAATATGTTAAATTGATTTATGATTGTTGAATAAATAACTCATAAATAGAAGTTAACATTAAAACACATGCCAGCTAAAAAAAAAAATATTGAAGTGTTGATTATGGCTGCGGGAGCTTCGAGAAGACTTGGCCAGCCAAAGCAACTATTGAAATTTAAAGGTGAAACTTTAATAAGAAAAATAATCAAAGAAGCACATATCGCTAATATTGGAAATATAACTGTGATAACAGGGCACGATCGTGAATCCATTGAAAGCGAAATAGCAGATTTAAACATCAACATATACTATAACAAAGAATGGGAAGAAGGCCTTGGGGCATCAATTCGCAATGGAGTAAAGTATATTTTAGGCAATAACCTGCAGACCAATGCCATTTTGTTAACTATGGTAGATCAACCGCATGTAAATGCTGAGCATTTCAAAAAGCTGAAAAATGCCTACGAATCGGGCAGATCAATGATCATTGCCTCTGCATATTCAGGAACATTTGGCGTACCAATACTTATTGACAGTTTTTATTTTAATATGCTTAGCAATTTAAAAGGTGATGTAGGAGGTAAAAAGATATTTGTCAATTACTTGAAAAATGTAGTAGAGATCCCTTTTGCAAAAGGAAAAATTGACATTGATGAGCAAAAAGATCTAAAGTCCTTAAATATTTAGTCACCAATAAAGTTTCTCTAAGATAATTTAAACCATATTTTATCCATTAACATAATATAATTAGGCTCAATATTAAATTATTTTATATTTGACAATACTATGCAAAACATTCTTTCTATAAATGGTCTTTCAAAAAACTATGGTTCGGTTAGAGCTTTGATAGACCTTAACATAAATGTGAAAAAAGGAGATGTTTATGGTATTTTAGGACCTAACGGTAGTGGAAAAACAACCACACTTGGAATAATTCTGGGGGTCACAAATCCTTCATCCGGCTATTATTCCTGGTTTGAAAAAGGAAATGACTACCAACTAAGAAAAAAAATTGGTGCCATGCTGGATAAGCCAAATTTTTACCCACATCTCAATGGTCATCAAAACCTCAAACTTGTAGCTGACATCAAAGATATCAAAGAACCCAGCATCCAGGAAAAATTGGAATTGGCTGGAATTGCCAAAGATGCCAACAGAAAATTCGCAACCTACTCTACGGGCATGAAGCAACGTTTGGCTTTGGCAGCTACCTTATTGGGAAACCCACAGGTATTGGTATTAGATGAACCTACCAATGGTCTGGACCCACAAGGAATTGCAGATGTGAGAGAGCTGATATTAAAAATTGCCAAAGAGGGTGTTACAGTTATCATGGCCAGTCACTTGTTAGATGAAGTTCAAAAAGTGTGTTCTCATGTGACGGTAATCAAATATGGTAAAAAGTTATATGAAGGTCATGTACAATCACTTATTTCTACTGAGGGAAGAATAGAGATAAGCAGTGATGATATTGAGAAATTAGAGAAAGTCCTTATCGAATTTAATGGCATCAAAAGTTATGAAAATATTAATGGGATTATTATGGTCAAATTAAACCATGGATATAAGGCTTCAGAGTTAAGTGCGATGCTGATTAACAATGGCGTTGATATCACACATTTTGCTCAAAAGAAAGGAAATCTTGAACAGGAATTTTTAAACCTATTATCTCAGAATCGTGGTTAGACTGTTGAGAATCGAATTTAGAAAACAAATTGCCAGTTCTGGTTTTTGGATTTTGGTAGCATTACACATAACAGTAATATGCCTGGCTGCCATGAACTTCAATTCTTTTTTGCAGCATGCCAGCTTCATGGTAAATAATCTGCCGGACATTGATTTATCATTAAAACCAATATTGCAATTTCCTGACCTTTGGCAAAACCTAACCTATATTTCAGGTTACTTTAAGTTCATTTTAGCCTTAATTGTGATCACCTCAGTTTGCAACGAGTTTGCATTTGCCACCGCCCGTCAAAATATAATTGATGGTATGAGCAGAAAAGAATGGTTATTGTCCAAGATAGAAATGGCTACCGTTCTTTCATTATTATCTACAGTTTTAGTTTTATTTGTTGGAATTATACTTGGTTTTTCCCAAGGTATCGAGGTTGAATTATCTACAGTTTTTGTAAGAATTGATTTTGTTTTGGCCTACTTTATTGAATTGCTGGTTTATTTCATTTATGCACTTTTTTTGGCTTTTGCAATTAAAAAGACCGGGTTATCAATCATCCTGTTATTGATTTATGATTTCATATTTGAACCAATTCTATCCTGGAGTTTACCGGAAAAAATAAGAGACTTTTTACCGATGAATGCTATTGACAACCTTATCCAATTTCCATTTACAAAATATGTAGATATGGACGTTCAATCTTTTGTTACGCTCGAACAATTTGTGTGGGCAATAACTTATGGTTTAGTATTTGGAGGTCTCACTTATCTGTTGATGAGAAAAAGAGATTTATAAAAGTCGATATTTTAAAGCATCAAAAAGCACCTTGTCAATTTATTCAATTTATTGGTTATTTATTTTCAATATGTTTTAACAATTTGCTCCTAAATATTATATAGTAGTTACATTTTTTTAGCGCTATTAAGACAACCATATTTTTTAATATAACCTATTTACTATTATGAAGACCCAACTTACTTCTTGTGCATTTCTAATATTATTTTTTATCAGTTCTTTTTTATTTGCTCAAAAACCACCAATAAAGCTAGGTGATGTTTCAAAATCAGATATTGAAATGAAAGTTTATGAACCTGATCCTAGTGCAGATGCAGTTGTTTTATGCGATTATGGCTATTTAACATTTAAATATAATGTCCAGGAAGGACAATGGGAGAATAGTCTAAAAAGAACTTGCCGTATAAAGATTCTCAATGATGATGGATACAAATGGGCTACTGAAAAAATCTCCTTGTATGACAATAACAAAACAGAACAATCTATTTCTGGGATTAAAGGATTTTCTTACAATATTGAAAATGGGAAAATTCAAAAAACAAAATTAAGCAAGGACAACATATTTACAGAAAAGAGCAGTAAAAATTACAAACAAGTAAAGTTCACTATGCCCAATGTGAAAGAAGGTTCCGTAATTGAATATTCTTATACTATTTATTCAAATTATATAACTACACTAGAACAATGGCGATTTCAAAGATCAATCCCCGTAAAATGGAGTGAATATAAAGTATGTATTCCTGAATATTTAACTTATTTAAAAAACGCTCAAGGTTATGGATCATTCTACAAATTTGAAACAAGCACCAAATCTCAATCAATATCCTGGACTTCTACCAATAGAGCTACTGCATCTCTTTATGGGTCAACAAGTGGATCAATCTCAAAAGGTAGTGTTCAGTATAAAGATGATGTAATGCATTGGATTGCGAAAGATTTACCAGCATTGAAAGATGAAAATTTTGTCGGGAATTATAAAAACTATTTATTGAGTATAGATTTTCAATTATCACATTACAAAACATTCTCAAAAGAAAACCACAAAATTCTTAGTGATTGGAGTGAAGTTATAGATAAATTTCTACACACTTACGATAATTTTGGACCTAACGTTAAAAAGAGATCTTTCTATAAAGACGTAACTGCTAAAATCATTTCTGAATACCAGGATCCTGTTCAACGTACAGTAGCTGTTTACAACTATGTAAGTCAGTACATGAAATGGAATAAGAAATACGGTTATATTCCCAGTGAAAATATTAAAAAATCATACCAAAATAGAACTGGTAGTTGTGCTGATATAAATGCACTGCTTGTATCAATGCTTCGTGCAGTGGAAATTGATGCTGACCCTGTCATTATTAGTACAGTAGAAAACGGGCTGGTTCATCCAATTTATCCAATGCTGAGTAAGTACAACTATCTCATTGTGAAAGCTAGCTTTGGTGACAAAACTGTGCTCCTGGATGCAACAGAAAAGAACATTCCTTTTGGATTGTTGCCATACAGATGTCTAAATATTTTGGGATATGCCGTATCAGAAACAAATCCTGGATGGGTAAGCTTAAATCCTTCCAAAGGAAGGGAAAATGCAACCATGTGTGTATTTGATCTGGATGAGGCTGGGACATTGAAAGGAAATATTACTTATAAAAAAGGTGGATATAGTGCCATGGATATAAGAAAGAAATTAAATCAGGTTGGTGAAGAAAAATATGTTGAGAATCTCAAGAGTACAAGTGTTGATTGGTCAATTGCTGAAGTGAATATTGATGCACCAAAAGAAATTAGCCAACCGATAAAAGAGAAGCTTCAACTTGAAATAGAAAATGCTGCTGAGGTAATGGGAAATATGATATATATCAATCCTATTTTATGTGGAAAAATAGAAGAGAATCCATTCAAACAGGATAAACGAGAATTGCCAATTGAATTTATAGTTCCTTTTAAAAATAACTATATGTTTAATTTGGTTTTACCTGATGGATATGTGGTTGATGAACTTCCTGAATCGATTAATGTTTCAACTCCTGATAAATCTGCAATTCTTAAGTATGTTGTTCGAGTAACAGGAAACAGAATACAATTGTCTCATGTCTGGCAAGTAAAAAAGAGTTACTATACTGCAGATAAATTTGGTGAATTGAAAGAATTTTATGCCCTGCTTGTTTCAAAACAGAATGAGCAAATCGTTTTGAAGAAAGCTATAACCAACTAGAAAAATCAACATGGATAATAAACTAATGTCAACCTGCTTTTTCAAAGCTTTTTTCTTCTTTTTCCTTTTCAGTATTCATCTTCAAGCAGAGAAGAAAGTAAAATATGCTTATGATCAAATTCCAGCTAATTTATTAAAAAATAGTAATGCTGTAATTCGAGAAGATATATCGACCTTTGAGCTAATAAATGCCGGAAAAGGCAAATCTTATGTAAAGTATGCGGTAACTATCCTCAACAAAAGGGCAGATCATTTTGCAGAAATCTATTTTTTTTATGATGGTAAGTCATTTAATAATTCCCTCATAAACGGAAGTATTTATAACGAATATGGCAAGCTTATTAAGGAACTAAAAAATAAAGAGATTGAAGATTATGCTGCTGGTGGTTCATCTTTTGTCACTGATACCAGAATAAAATATTTTGATCTCAGATATCCGGAATATCCTTATACCATTGAGTATGAAATTGAATCTACAGATAATGGAATTCTTTCAATTCCAGGATGGATTCCTTTCTCTAAATTCAACGTATCTTCAGAAAAATCAAGCTTAGAAATTACGGTTCCCGATGGATATAATTTTCGTTTCAAGGAGGAAAACATGGAGACTTGTGTAAAAGAAAATGTTGAAAATGAGAAAAGGATTTTTTCCTGGAACTTTGGAAGTTTTGAGGCGCTGATTCGCGAACCAAAAATGCCAAACATCAGCTATATTCTTCCTAAAGTCATTACAGCCCCTTCTGATTTTGAAATGGAAGGATATAAAGGAAGTATGGCAGATTGGGCTTCTTTTGGTAAATGGGAAAAAATGCTCAATGAAGGAAGGGACGAGTTACCAAATATTTATAAGGCTCAGATAAAAGAAGTTGTTGGTACAGCCCAATCCCGAACAGAGAAAATCAAAAAAATTTATGAATATCTCCAGTCAAATACCAGATACATCAGTATCCAGTTAGGTATTGGAGGTTGGCAATCGTTTCCAGCCGAAGATGTTGCTTCAAAAGGTTATGGAGATTGCAAGGCATTGAGCAACTATATGAAAGCAATGCTTAAAGTGGTTGATATAGAGTCTTACTATACCTTGGTGAAAGCCGGCAGAAATGCAATAAACATCGACAAAGAATTCACAAGAAATCAGTTCAACCACATGATACTTTGTGTGCCGAATTATCAGGATACCATTTGGCTGGAATGTACCTCTCAAGATAATCCTTTTGGATATTTAGGGACTTTTACCAGTGACAGAGATGTTTTGGTGATCAATGATAATGGAGGAAATATTGCACATACCAAAGTTTATAATCAGGAAGACAATAGACAAATTCAAAAGGCCAATATGATCCTGCATGAAAATGGAAGTGCAGATGTAAACATTTCAGTAGCTTGCACCGGATTGCAATATGACAACTATTCTGAATTGTTAGATCTTGGAGAAGAAAAGCAAAAAAAGTGGCTATATGAAAATTTAGATCTAAGTAGTTTTAATTTGCTCGATTTCAAATTTGATCAGAAAAAGCAATTCATTCCTGAGGTTAGTGCAAATGTCAATGTCTCCATAAAACGATATGCCTCAGTAAGTGGGAAGAGATTATTTATACAACCAAATATTTTAAATAAATGGAAGAAAATTGCAATTCCTCAAAAAGAAAGAAAATATAACTTTGTTCTAAAATATCCATCCATCGATATAGATACAATACAAATTGAAATCCCAAAAAACTATCATTTAGAATACATCCCAGAGAAAATTAGTATTTCGTCTCCGTTTGGTGTGTATGAATCGCATATAAAATCTGAGGAGGGGAAGATCATATATTTAAGAAAGTATTCACAGGTAAAAGGAAATTTTCCACCGGAAGAATACATCAATTTTGTAAAATTTATTAATAAAGTTGAAAAAGCTGATAGGGCAAAATTGGTTTTGGTCAAATCGACATAATTGCCATTTTCGGCAAATTCATTAAATTTTTTCAGAATTTTGTGTTTTTGAGTTGATCTAATTGTCCTAAATGCTTATCCGCATTATTCTGTCCCTAAACGCTTGAGTGAATCATCCACATGTTTGCGTAGATAATAAGGAGGGTATCTTCCCTGAATGGTATTGTTTGTTTGAAAATCCGTCCCGAGTGAGGGCACTTTAGTTGCCACAAATATTTTATCGCCAGACCTATCTTTTAGTGCATTTCCAACAACTGTTTTGCTTCGCCCATTTCCGTAGGCCATAGCCATGTCAACAAAGTTTATCCCTTTCTCAATTGAATAAAGCAGTGTTTGAATTGACTCTTTATCATTGACATCTCCTCAGCTACCTCCCAATTGCCATGCCCCAAAACCATTTTTGCTAAATTTCCATCCGTTTCTTCCAAATTCTCTATACTCCATAGTGCTTAGATTTTCCCCTCGTCTTTTAGCTTTGAATCCAATTTCCGTTTGTATTCAGTCATGGCCTCTTCATCAATTTCAACATCTTTACGATAAAAAATAAATCCAATGCTTTTGCGCTGTCTATTGCTCCTATTCGGATTGGCTCGATGAATGGTTAAACTATGGTGCACGAGAATATCACCGGCACTTGCTTCCATTTGAATTTCTGCATTTGTATCTTCATCGGACCAATCTGAAATGCCCTGAGAAAATCCTAATAAAGATGTATGTCCGTGATCTCTCATTCCTTTTTTGTGAGAACCTGGGATATAACATACAGCACCGTTTTCAGCATCGGCATTACCCAGTGAAAGCCACATAGTAACTGCTTCCTGGGGTTTAATCTTAAAATAATACCCATCCTGATGCGCCGGCGTTTCTTTTCCAATGCGAGGTATTTTATTGAAGTATTGTATGTTTTTCAAAAATACAGACTCGCCCAGGACAAGCTCAGCAAGCCTCAAAACTTTTTCCGAATTGGCTAGTTTGTTAAAATAATCGTCATAGGTATCTAGCCTTTGAATCTGCTTTAGTGTTTCCGGATTGCCTTTGTCCTCGTAATAAACTTCTGATTCCGGAATTGTTGATACGACTTCCTTTACCAATCGATCCGTTTCCTGAATCAGCTCTGAAACTTCTTCTTGATTAAGAAATCCTATACGGCTATATAGCCTTCCTCATCAAAAGATTGCTTGTAGTTTTCAGCTTTCATAAATTACTTTCCTATTTTAAGCTTTATAAATGATATCCCTTCAAATGGTGATTTTTCTCCATTTTCGTATAATAACCCAATATTTCCATTAGGAAGAACTGTTAGATATGAATAAGCATATGGCCCTTCATGAGTGAGGATTTACTTTTCCATGTTTTTCCGTCATCGTCACTTAGACTTGCAGTTAAATTCATTCGCCATTCGTTGGTTGCATTATACGAAAAGATGATGAGGTCAAGCACCTTTTTGCCTAGATTAAATATATTTCTACCTGGCAGCTTGGATCAGGAGTACTTTAAAACCGAGTACAAATCAAGTTTTGACAACTACTGGTCATATCCACTTCATCAGAAGGTTCGCTTTCCTGCCAATCCGGCAGGCATGGCACTCATCTCTCTTATTCACACCATTCTCGATTTATAGGGATCTTTTCTTCTATCGCTTCATGCATCGCTTTACTTCCAACACATCATAAGTGGTTTGGCCAGTGACCCTAAAAAATCTGATCGGAAGGCCTGCTACAATCTTTACTACAGTTACCTTGCATTCGCAACTCACCGTGCACGTCGAGTAGACGGCTGCCGATCAGTTGACTCCTAAAAATAACCAAAAAGCTTACCCGTATTTTAATTGGGAAGCTAAAAATTTCCTTACACTTCCAAAAAGTTCATTTTTACTCCCTTTAGGGTTCAGGATTATATAAAAAAAGAACTTTTCATGCTTTATGAATTTTGTCTTACACCCTCTAATATTGCAAATTTCGCAGGAATTATAGGGGTTAGTTAATCAACAATCCTTAATTATGATACAATGCTCTATTTTTGTAGTTTATCTTCAAAACCACTTAGGGTAATTAATATATTTAAATGAATAAACTTCCTGTAGAAGAAAGGAATATATAACTTTCAAAGTATTAAAATGGAACTTTTCAATTTTTCATATGCGGAATTCCAGGCCATTGGCTTGTCTATTAAAGTGGCAATCATTTGTTCGGTCATTTCATTACCTATCGCTATCGGAGTTGGGTGGTTACTAGCCAGAAAAAGGTTTAAGGGAAAATGGTTTTTGGACGGGATTGTTCAACTACCGTTGGTACTGCCACCGGTCACGATTGGTTATATTTTACTATTGGTGTTTGGCGTTAAGGGATTCGTTGGAAAGTTTTTACTGGAGTATTTTGACATTCGGATTTCATTTACCTTTTGGGCTGCCGTCTTGGCCTCCATTGTTGTTTCATTTCCGCTTGTTGTCAGGGCGATAAAAGTGGCCATAGAAATGGTTGACGTCAAACTGGAATTTGCGGCAAGAACATTGGGGGCGGGACCATGGAAAACATTTATTACCATCACCATTCCTTTGTCGTTACCAGGTATTTTTAGTGGATTTATACTTGGTTTTGCAAGGTGTCTTGGAGAATTTGGTGCGACCATTACTTTTGCTGGAAATATCGTTGGACAAACACAAACTCTTCCCTTAGCCATATATTCTGCTATGGAAGTTCCGGGTGGAGAGATGGTAGCGTTCAGGCTTGTTTTTGTTTCCATTGTACTATCATTTATAGCCATGGTTGGCTCTGAGTTTTTAAACAGAAAATTAGTTAAGAAATCATGAGTATAGTGAATGCGGACATACTTTTAAAAAGGCCCGATTTTAAATTGGATATTCAATGTAAAATAAATACACAAATTACTGGTGTATTTGGTCCATCGGGTGCTGGTAAAACTACATTTCTCCAAATTCTTGCCGGCCTGCAAAACCCGGATAAAGGAAATATAAGTATTCAAAATCGTGAAGTTTTTAATAGTTTAAATAATGTAAACACTGCTCCTGAAAAGCGAAAAATAGGCTACGTATTTCAAGAGGGACGATTATTTCCGCATCTGAATGTAATTCAGAATTTAAAATATGGGATAAAGCGAAATCCTGCTCATAGATTAATTGAAGAGGTAGCATCCTTACTAAAGATTGCTGACATATTAAATAAAAAAATATCTCAAATTTCCGGCGGGCAGGCTCAAAGGGTGGCAATTGGAAGAGCCTTGCTTTCTTCTCCAGAGATATTGATTCTTGATGAACCATTCTCATCGTTGGATAAAAATCTTAGGCTTCATATTATCTTATTATTAAAACCTTTGATGCAAAAGTTTAATATTCCGATGCTGGTGGTAAGCCATGATCTTGCAGATTTATTAATGCTGACAGATCAATTGATAATCATCCGTGATGGAAAATGTGCAGGGATTGGAAATTATTATGATTTGATTGCTGATAAAAAAGCTTTTGGGCAAATGAATAATTCAGGTCTTATTAATGTTATTGAAATGGATTTGGAAAAAGTGGATATTGATAGAGGTTTATTAATTTTATCCCAAAATAAACATCGAGTTTATGCGGAGTCCTCACATAGCGATGGCTATTTACAGGATGAAAAAAAGTTAAGCATTATTTTGAGGCCAGAAGATATAACTTTAGCATCACACAAAATCGATGATATTTCTATTCTAAATCAAATAGAAGGAAAAATTGAAAAGCTAATTCAGGTAGATAATAAAATACTTTGTGTTGTCAACCATGGTTTCAAATTAATCGCAGAGGTAACATTGGCTACCAAACAAAAAATGAAATTAAAGGAAGGAGACAATATTTGGAGTCTTTTTAAAGCTGCGGCAATAAAAAATAGTGTAACTGTATGAGCAGATCTGAAATATTAAACGAAATTATTGACGGTGGCATAGTTGCCATATTAAGATTGGATAATGCTGATAAAGTAATCCCTGTTTCAAAGTCTATTTTTAATGGAGGTATTCGTGCCATTGAAGTGACGATGAATACCCCAAATGCACTCCAATGCATTGCCGAATTATCAAAAATAGTTGGGGTCATTCCTGGAGTGGGAACAGTTACTGATAAAAATATGGCAATTAACGCCATTCAAGCTGGTGCTGAATTTGTGGTAACGCCCATTACAAAAAAGGAAATAATTGAGGTTTGTCATGATTTGGGAAAGCCAGTTTTTTCCGGAGCTTTTAGTCCGGGAGAGATTTTTCAGGCATATGAATGGGGCGCTGATATTATCAAAGTATTTCCTGCCGACCAGTTGGGAATAGAATATATCAAAGCTATCAATGGTCCTTTTCCGCAGGTAAAGTTAATGCCAACGGGAGGTGTGTCCATAGATAATATTGACAATTGGTACGAAGCGGGTGCGGTTTGTGTTGGCGTGGGTGGAAGTTTAACAAATCCTGAAATTATTAAAAAGGGGGATTGGGAGAAGATGACAAAAATGGCAAAAGATTTTACTGAGCGTATTGATCATTATAAAACAAATCGAAAAAAGAAAAATCAATAAAGCAAAGCGAGAGAATCCACACTTTATTTTATTGGATCATCAAGTGTAAATCTTGCAGAAAAAATCTCATTGTTTCTCTTAATACCAACAGTCATTTTTCTTCCTTCCTTGGATTGCAGCATTTGAATAACATTGCTTAAACTATAAAAAGTAGTTTCTACTCCGTTGATCATGACAATTTGATCACCTTCTTCCAATCCTGCAATCCATGCCGGCGAACCCTGGCGAATTTTAGTAATTTGGTATATGGGAACATCAGGATAGGGAGTAAAAATATCAATGCCACTCAAATTATATTTGAAATCATCTTTAAAATTTGAATTAGGCTTCAGAATCATTTCTTTTTCCTTATAGTTAAATGTTACTGTAAATCTCTTTAAAATATCAGCACCCAAACTCCCATTGCGATTGCTTTCTATTTTGGATAATTGAATAAACTCATCTTCCGGATATAGAATGATTGGCTTTTTGAATTTAAAATCGCCAAGAATAAATTTATTGGCTTTGCCAATATAACCGAATATGTCACCACTCAAACCAACTCCAATAAAGGCATACAAGGAATTTTCAGGTACCGATAGTTTTAGGTCGGAGGAGGGAAATAGTGATAAGGCATGACTTGCTCCACTGTCCACAAGCAAATTGACATCCGATATTTCATTATATTCATTTATTACTTTGGCATTTACGTATGGTTTTTTCTTGACGATGTCAATATCCACTATTTTGGACTTTTTAAGTGCCTTTTCCCTTTTTCGTGAAGCGTAAAAATTTGGATCGTATAATGTGATCTTTTTAGACATGTAGTCTATTTCTACCGTAAAGCTTTCAAAGATATCATATCCTATTAATCCATGAATCTGGGTACCCAATCCTTGCGAAAGGA
>CAYREN010000001.1:21878-28664 GCA_964423255.1 uncultured Roseivirgaceae bacterium
ATAAATAGACCTATGAAGGGAGTAATTGCAGTTTTACTTTTTCAATTGATAATTAGTTTTGCAGAGGCGCAACACTCCAGGCCGGATACTATTTTTTCATATTATTCTTCTGAAAAAATTACTTTGGATGGAAAGTTAGATGAGCCTTGCTGGTCAAACGCAATAAAGATTAGCAATTTCACACAACGCGAACTCACCGAAGGTGCACCAGCTACAGAAAATACCGAAGTGGCTATTGTGTACAGTACCAATAAATTGTATATAGGTTTTTGGGGATATGATAAAAACCCATCAAAATTAACTGCAAACCAGATGAAAAGAGATTTTAACTGGGGAGGGGATGATAATTTTGAGATGATAATAAGTACTTTTAATGACAACAGAAATGGTTACTTGTTTGTGACAAATCCAAACGGTGCAAGGGCAGATGTATTGATTTCTGAAGAGGGAGAAGGTTTTAATATGTCATGGAATGGTGTGTGGGATGTGGCAACAACTGTGACTGATGAAGGTTGGTTTGCAGAATTTGAAATTCCTTTTTCTACGCTGAAATTTCCCAAAGGTAACAATCAGACCTGGGCCATCAATTTTGAGAGAAACATTCGCCGAAAACGAGAACAACTATTGTGGCAAGGTTGGTATCGCATTTTTGAACTTGAAAAAATTTCACAAGCTGGAAAACTTGCAGGATTAAACAATATTGAGGCAAAAAATAAAATTGAAATAAAGCCTTATATCTCTGGTGGAGGCGAGCATGATATTGAAAATAAGTGGGACACACGATTGAAAGTTGGCGGAGATATAAATTATAACATCACTCCCATGCTAAAACTAAACTTGACTATAAACACGGATTTTGCACAGGTAGAGATAGATCGAGCACAAATTAACCTCTCCAGATTTTCATTGTATTTTCCAGAAAAGAGGGAGTTTTTCCTGGAAGGTAGAGACAATTTTCAAATGAATATGGGAAGAGGAAATGAAGTTTTTTATTCAAGAAGAATTGGCCTGCACGAAGGAGAGGAGGTACCTATCTTAGCCGGAATACGAATGTTTGGCAAACAAAATAGGACCAATATCGGTGTACTCTCTATTCAGACGGCTGAACTGGATTCTATCCCGACTACCAATTTTTCTGTTGTGCGAATAAGCCAGGATATCCTTAAACAATCAAATATTGGAATCATGGCAACTTCCAAAATTTTAAATGGTCGACAGAATTTTGTTTATGGAGCTGACTTTAACTATGCTACCACCAAATTATTTGGCAATAAAAATTTGGTGATCAATGGTTCTGTGGCCCAATCGCAAACAAGCGATAAAGAAAATAGCAGAAATTTATCTTACCATGCCTCCTTGGATTATTTAAATGACATTGTTGAATTTAATTTGGCAGTAATGGAGGTTCAAGGTCAATTTAATCCAGAAGTTGGTTTTTTAAGAAGAAGGAATTTCAGGATGTATTATACAGAGTTGCAATTTAATCCAAGGCCAAAATGGATGCCCTTTTTTAGAAATCTTATTCTAAAACCGGTAGATGTAAAATATTATGTAAATAGTGAAACCAACGACCTTGAAAGCATTTATTACGAATGGCGTCCTTTTGGGTTTGTAACAAAAAGTGGTGAGTTTTTTGAATTCAATGTACAACATGTTTTTGATAAACTGGACGAGTCTTTTGAAATTCAGGATGAGATTGTAATTCCTGAAGGAGAATATTGGAACAACCGAATGGAAGTACAATTGTCAACCTTCAGTGGCAGAAAAATCTCTGTTTCGGGATCTTATGGTTGGGGCGGATTTTATACAGGACAACGAACGGAGTTCGAAACATCGGCAATATTCAACTTAAATAAGCATTGGAATATTTATACAAACTGGGCAAGGAATTATGTATATCTGCCAGAGGGCGATTTCATTACCGATGAAATTGGTTCCAGAATTCAATATGCTTACAACCCCAAATTGAATACAAGCTTATTCGGACAATGGAATACGGAAGGTGAGGATTTATTACTCAACTTTAGAGTGAATTGGATTCCCAAAATTGGGACAGATTTTTATTTTGTTATAAACCAGTCCATTTCAACAAATAACAACGAATATACATTAGAACGTACTACAATTATTGGAAAATTGATATGGCGATTTGCGATTTAAATTTTAAAACTATGAAAAAATATTTTGGCTTAATTCTTATCACAATATTTATCCTCAACGGGTGCAAAAACAATACAAATGAGGTAGTTGTTTACACAACTGTTGACCAGATATTTTCAGAACCCATATTAAAAGACTTTGAAAGGGAAACGGGTATTGTTGTAAAAGCTTTGTACGATACCGAGGAAACAAAGTCAACAGGAGTTATGAATCGGCTGATCGCCGAAAAGAACAATCCTACTTGCGATGTGTTTTGGAGTGGTGACCCAATTCGCAATGGAGTATTGCAATCCAAGGGTATAACCATGGCATATCAGTCTGAGCAGACAAATCTAATACCAGCAATATTTAAAGATCAAGAAAATCATTGGATTGGGTTTTCAGCCAGGGCAAGAGTATTGATTTATAATAAAAGATTGATTTCACCAGATTCATTGCCTCGTTCTATTTTTGATTTTACGCAACCAAGATTTAAGGAAAAATTTACGATAGCCAACCCACTATTTGGCACCACGACATTTCAAATTGCTGCTATTTTTAATAAACTCGGAAATATGGAAGCAGAAAAATGGATGAATGGAATACTCGAAAATGGAGTAATTGTTGCCACCAGTAACGGAGATGTAAAGAAAAGGGTGATGAATGGTGAAGTGGCTTTTGGCCTCACAGATACAGATGATGCTTTTGAGGCCAAAAAAGAAAGCGATGAAGTAGATTACATTTTTATGGATCAGCAGGAAGGTGGAATAGGAAGTCTCATCATGCCCAACGCACTGAGTCTAATCAAGAATTCACCTCATGGAGAAAATGGAAGGATTTTTATCAACTATATGTTGAGCAAGGAAGTAGAAGGCAAATTGGCTGTATCCTGTGCGCAGATGCCATTGATCAAAGGAACGAAAATACCAGATAATGTACCTTCGCTGGATAATATTAAGCCTATGAAAATTGATTATAAAAGAACTTCTGAAATTTTAGAAAAAATACAGCCTTGGCTAAAATCATGGACAGAAAAGTAAATAAATATATTATTCAGCTTGTTGCTTCGCTACTATTGATTTTGGTATTGGCATTGCCCCTGTTGTTTTTGGCGGTGCGGTGGCTTACCAGTTCTGACCCTAAGGTTTTATTTTCATTCATCAATGTGACAAATCTGCAACTTATCAGTAAAAGCTTTCTAATATCCATAATAGTAGCAATACTGTCTACTGCTATTGGAACCGCATGTGGATTCATTCTTTATAAACTCAAATTTTCGTATAGTGGATTTTATAAACTGATATTACTGCTGCCATTACTTATCTCCCCCTATATTTTTGCCGTTGCCTGGAAAGATGGATTCTTTTGGTTTTTTGGAAATGCAGCTTCTTTGTTTTCAGAGGCAGGCGTGATAATCGTACATTCATTTGTGTTTTTTCCCTTAGCGATGCTCATTACCGGTAGTGCTTTATCTCAAATTGATAAAGGATATGAGGAAGCAGGATTGATGATCATGTCATTCAGAGGAATGGTATTCAGAATCATACTCAAGCTCATTCGCCCGGCAATAACCCTTTCTTTTTTACTGATATTAATTTTTAGTCTGAGTGATTTTTCAGTGCCGGCTTTCTTTGGAGTGCGTACATTTACTACCGAAATATTTACTCAATTTTCTGCTTTTTACAATTTTCCAATGGCTCTTGGGCTTTCTGCCCTGCTACTTTTGATTTGTTTTTTATTATTGATGGTGGAGGCACGCAATTTATCAGAGGCACCTTTTTTTTCGATTTCCACGAAAGGAAGCATTTCAATAAAATACGATGTACGGGGATGGACTTTATTGCTTCATGGAACTTTTTGGCTTTTGGTGATTTTCGTACTATTGATGCCAATTTTTATTTTGGTGGTACAATCAATGAGCGGGAAGGAACTTTACTTCATTCAAGCTTTTGAGCTAATGCTGATGCCGGCATTTCAATCTATTAAGTTGGCTTTTGCGGGGGCATTATTGATTACAGTCATTGGATTTTGGGCAGCCCATGAAAAGGAACGAAAAGGATATAAATTTCCCAATTTCATGCTTTTATTGATATTCATTGTTCCATCCACAGTGTTGGGTATTGCATTGATCAAGTACTACAATCTGCCTTCACTCAATTTTATCTACGGCACATCTCTCATTTTGATTATTGCTTATGTGGGCAAGTTTGGATTTATTATCTCAAGAATTATTGGAAATGGCATCAAACAAATACCTGTTTCCTTTGAAGAAGCTGCTTATGTGATGGGTATTCCTTCATATAAAATCTTGCTTAAAATCAGATTACCGTTGATGATTCCATCATTATTCACGGCATTTGTCCTGGCTTTCATTTTGTGCATTGGGGAATTGGGAGCGACTATGTTGGTATATCCTCCAGGCATGGAATTGATGCCCGTCAAAACTTTTACAATTAGTGCAAATGCGCCCCAAGCACTTACCAGCAGCATGACATTAGTAAACCTGGGAGTAACCCTACTAATAATCATGTTGTTCTTTATCTTAGGAAAACGGATTTTCAATAAATTTCAATATGTCTAAAATTGTCTTAAATCAAATAACCCAACAGTATGGGGAAAAGGAGGTTTTAAATGATTTTTCATTTGATTTTGAAAGTAATAAAACAACATGTCTGCTTGGCCCTTCAGGTTGTGGCAAAACAACATTACTACGATTGATTGCCGGATTGGAAATACCTTCGATTGGGTCAATTGTATTAAATGAAATGACCGTAAGTGAAAACGGCAAGATCGTGGTTCCACCGCACCAACGAAAAATTGGTTTTATATTTCAGGATTTGGCACTATGGCCACACTTCACTGTTTATGACAATATTGCTTTTGGCTTGACGATAAAAAAAGAAAAGAATATCAATAATAGGGTATCCGAATTGCTAAACTTTTTTGGTATAAATGACAAAGCCCGAAAGTACCCTCACCAGCTTTCAGGAGGGCAAAAACAAATGGTGGCCATAGCACGATCATTGGTGCTGCAGCCAGAAATACTGCTTTTAGATGAGCCATTAGCAAACATTGACTCACATTTAAAGGAGAATATAATGGAATATCTAAAGTCTCTTCAACAGCAACATAGATTCACCATGCTTTATGTTACACACGATAAACACGAAGCCATGTACACAGGTGATAATATTCTCATTATAAATGCTGGGAAAGTAGAATTGGCAGGATCAAAAGAAATTATCAAGAAATCAACATCTCAATTTGCAAAATCATTTTTAAAAATTTAATTATAAAATAATGAAAACAACAGTGAAAAATTTAGTACCCGCCTTAACTATTATATTGATAATAGTTGCATTTGGAAATAAAATACCACCAAGTAGCAATCAAAATATAGTAGATAAAAACCAAGAAATAAACGCAAAACAAGAACTTTCTGATTCGGATTTTCGATCTTCAAATACTGAACTTCCGTCGACCTTCGATTTTGAAAACTATAATACTGACAAACTACCTAACGGGTGGTCACAATATTATACTGGTTCAGGTAATACGGAGTGGAAAGTTATTAACGACAATGGAAACAAAGTACTGGCGCAGTTGTATAGTGACAATCCAAACAATCATTTCAATGTAGTAGTGAATAATGACATTTCATTAAAGGATATGGAGTTAAAAGTTCGAATTAAAGGTGTAACTGGAAATCATGACCAGGGAGGAGGCTTTGTGTGGAGATTTATTGATAAAAACAATTATTATGTAGTAAGAGAAAATCCGGCGGAAGACAATATGGTATTGTACAAGATGGAAAATGGTAAGCGGTCAGACTTACCCTTGGTGGGCAAAGGCAGGACATATGGTGTTGATGTCCCTAAAATTGGTAATACCTGGCATTCTATCAAACTAGTAGTAAAAGGTGATTTTTTTACAATTTTCATGGATGGTAATGAATTGTTTCAAGTAAAGGACGATACCTTTACTAAAGCCGGTAAGGTCGGTCTCTGGACCAAAGCGGATGCTGTGACATACTTCGATGATTTTGAAGTTGAAAAAAAGTAACTGGAAATAATTTTCTTTCATGAAGATTTATGAACATGGAAGTAATAGTAATATGTACAAAATATACAAGCAGGTGAAAATTAATCAATGCTCAACAATCATATTTTTTATAATCCTATGCCTATTTAATACTTCATGCCAATGGATGAATAGAAAGGAAGAAAAGCGAGAATTTGGCCAGCAACAAAAAATAGTCGGAGGTCATTACAAAAAGGGCAAAGCTGTTTTCAATTTTGATAAAAGTGCTGTTGGAATTCTTCCGGATGGATGGAGTTCGGCGAAAACAGGAAAGGGTGGCCTGGGAAAATGGATTATTTTAAAGGATGACAGTGCTCCTAGCAAACCCAATGTTTTGGCACAAATGAGTAAAAAGAATCTCGGTTATCATTTTAGCATTGTTATAATTGATGAAACTCAATTTGCTGATGTAGAAATTGAAGTGAATTTTAAAGCAGTTGACGGCCAGGAAGATCAGGGAGGAGGACTGGTTTGGCGATATGCAAATGCAGACAACTATTATATTTGTAGAGCCAATCCAATAGAGAACAACTTCCGTGTTTACAAAGTAGTTGATGGAGACCGTCG
>CAYREN010000001.1:28764-50983 GCA_964423255.1 uncultured Roseivirgaceae bacterium
GTCCATTTGGCCTTTGATGGTGCGGAAGGTTTGCAAAAGATCCTTTCGGATGATTATGATGTCGTGATATTGGACATTATGCTGCCAAAGCTTGATGGCTTGTCGGTGCTGAAACAGATGCGTGAAAAAATGATTAGAACACCGGTATTGTTGCTTACTGCCATGGATACCATACCCGATAAAGTGAAAGGACTTTATCAGGGTGCTGATGACTATATGACCAAGCCATTTGCATTCGAAGAGATGCTGGCAAGACTGCATGTACTAACTCGTCAACAGGGAGAGGAATCCATTGGTGGGATATTGCAGGTAGCAGACCTGAAGTTGGATTCTGTTGGTCATAGGGTATTGAAAAAGGGCATGGAAATAGAGCTCACAGCCATGGAATTCAGGCTGTTGGAATTGCTCCTCAGAAATGTCGGACAGGTAGTTTCAAGGCTTGATATCGAAGAGTTGGTGTGGGATAAAAACTATGATCACGATACCAATGTCGTAGATGTGTATATCAATTACCTTCGCAAGAAAATTGACAAACCTTTTAACAGTCACTTGATAAAAACTGTCCGGGGATTTGGATATAAAATTGACAAATAATTGGAAATTAGACGTATTATGATTTTGATGCTAATTTTATTATAATGAGAATCAGTATAAGCCTGAAATTAACATTATGGTACAGCCTCGTGTTGTTTTCAACGCTGATGTTATACGCTTTTTTAATTTATTTTTTTGTTTCGCGTCAATACTATAAAAAGCAAAACGACCTGTTGAATGAAACAGCTGAAGAGATTCTCCAATATGTAAAAAAAGATGGCGACAAGTTTGATATATCATATTTGGCAGAAGAGGTAGCAGAGCAAAACCTAAATCAATATGGGATTTTCTTTGAAATTTATAATGATAGCGGAGAGGTCCAATTTCAGTCAGCAAATTTCCCTTCATTTGACACAAAGATTGAGTCGTTGACTAACGTAAAAAAGCAGGTAATAATTAAAGATAATTATAATATTACATTTCAACTTTTTATAAGTCCAATTAAGTATTTGTCTGCTCATAAAAAAGAATCACCTTACTACGTTTTGGTTGGTCAATCCACATTATACGTAACTAACACATTGACAAAAATTAGAGAATTACTTATTCTTTTTGGAATAGGGATGCTAATGATCGCAGGCATAGGTGGCTGGTATCTAGCACGCAGGGCTCTCAAACCTGTTTCTGAAATCACAAATACTGCAAGAACTCTCTCAGCCTATCATCTTGACCAGCGATTGCCCGAAAAAGGACAGGAAGATGAACTTGGCCAATTGGTGCATACCTTTAATGAGATGATCGACCGCATTCAATCGGGTGTGTTGAGAATACAGCAATTTTCGTCGGATGCTTCTCACGAACTGAGAACACCATTAACCATTTTGCGAGGAGAAATTGAAATTGCCTTGCGCAAGGAGAGGTCCGGAATGGAATATCAAAATGTTCTGGGGAGTTTGTTGGAAGAGGTTCTTCGAATGGAAAAAATCGTAAATGATATGTTGTTTTTTACTCGTGCTGATTCTGGACATATCCCTCTTCAAAATATAAAAAGTAACCTCGTAGAATTGCTTGAGGAAATTATCCGGAAGATGCAGCCCCTGGCAAAAGAAAAAGCGATTAATATTACCTTTCATCCAGGGCGAAGTAATATCATTTATGAAATTGATTCTGGGAAATTTGGCCAGCTGATGTCAAACGTTTTAGATAATGCATTAAAATATACAAATAAGGGTGGCAGCGTAAAGGTGGATATTAAGCAATTTGAAAAACACATCAGTATTGAGGTAACTGACAATGGCATTGGTATTCAGGAGCATGAGATTCCAAAAGTATTTGACCGGTTTTACAGGGTGGACAAATCACGCACTGGTGATAGCAACAGCAATGGATTGGGTTTGTCAATTTGCAAATGGATCGTAGAAGCCTATCAAGGTAAAATTAAGATAGAAAGTGAAGAGGGAAAAGGGACTACCTTGGTTATTACTTTACCGGTATAATTAATGGTCAACCAAAGCGAGCCTTGGATTTTTTTGTCTAATGACTTGGCAAAACACTTACTGCAGACTTAGATGTTCAAAAGCAATGACATATTATGAAGCATATGGAGATTCCTATATAGAATGCAAATAACTCAAGAAAAGTTTCAAACTGATTTTACCACACATTATCTTTAGTTAGCACTGCCATTCGTTGGTTTTTCAGGAATTTTATCTACTTTAATTCGATCTTCCATGTTGGCAATTTCCCAGGCTGTGTGAAATATAAGTTTGGCGCGTTTTTCAAGTAATTCAAAATTAATTTTATCAACCGTATCAGTTGGTCTGTGGTAGTCTTTATGTGTGCCATTAAAATAAAAAATAACAGGGATATTATTCTTTGCAAAGTTGTAATGATCGGAACGATAGTAAAATCTATTGGGGTCATTGATATCATTAAAAGTATAGTCAAGATCCAGTCTGGAATAAGTTGCATTGGTCTTTTCACTTACTTTGTGTAATTGATCCGAAAGAATATCTGAACCAATGAGGTAGATATAATTGGGGTTATTTTCATGAGGCTGATCTATTCTTCCTACCATATCTATGTTAAGATTGACAATAGTAGAAGCTAAAGGTAGCACTGGATTATTTACATAGTATGCCGAACCTAACAGCCCTTTTTCCTCACCGGTTACTGTCATAAATAGTATACTTCTTCTAGGTCCATGTCCTTTTTGTTTAGCAATAGAAAAAGCCTGAGCAATTTCTAATACAGATACCGTTCCAGATCCATCGTCATCAGCACCATTGTAAATCTTATCACCATCAATCCCTTCATGGTCGTAGTGGGCCGTTATCACAATGAATTCATCCTTTTTGTCAGAACCTTCTAAAAACCCAAGCACATTTTCGGTACTTACTTTTTTATGTTTTTGATTCACATAAAATGTAATTTCTCCAGATTTGAGCTGGATCAAGGAGGAATATTTCCCCTTTTTAGATTTTTGGATGGCAGATAAAAGACTTTTCGTATTTGTATTTAATATTTGAGTACCTAAAGATGTGGAAACTAAAAAATAGTTGGTGATTTTTTCATTTGATTTGGGAGGGAATTTTAATCTACCCGATTTTTGCTTTTTTCTTAACTTTTGAAGTTCCTCGTGAAATTCTTCATCAGCACCAGACTGGATAATAAAAATTTCAGATGCTCCATGAAATTTTGCTAAAGCAGCTTTTTCATTCCTTTCTTCCTGGCCTACAATGGAATATATCATTACACTTTTTCCCAGGACATTCACTGCCTTATAGTCTTCTTCAAGCCCTTCACCAATAAAAATCAATTTCGATTTTTGAGGTTTTTGATAAACTGACTCTCCAACAAATATAAAGTTATCATAATTACTATGGGTTTGTTCTCCCACATTTATCCATGCTTTGCCGGAGGTTTTTGTTATGAGATCAATGTTTTGCAGATAGGAAAACCCTGCTGGCGTGTTAACAATAGGAGCCAGGCCATTATTCTTAAAGTGATATTCGATAAATGTTGCTGCCATTTTTTGACCCCTTTCGCCGGTCTCTCTCCCTTCCAAAGCATCAGAAGCCAGAATATTGAGATATTCTTTCAGGTCTTTGGAAGTAATCGTATTGGCATAGGTAGTTGACAGATCTTGTTGCGTAAAAGCATTTTGCGTCGCTACAAAAAGCAAACAGAAAATGATAATGTTTTTCATTTGTATAAAATTTACAGAAACATTGCCAATTGTAGATTACAATTTCAGATATGACCATCTCAAACTATTATTGTTATAAAAAAGGCAACAAATAAATTTGGCCACAATTTTACATTGATATTAATTGTATTGCAATATTGAACCGTAAATTTCTTTTCTGTTAATGATCGCAGGCAGGAGTCATTGGAATTATGGTATTTTCAGATAATCGTATTTTATTCCGGCTTAGCAGAAACGGTACAACTTCTTGAATTGGAAATATATTATCTCCGCAATTGGCAAAATGAACATCATCGCCAAATTGAGTTTTTAGATTTTTGTATAGCTCTTCTACGGTAAATTCCTTTTCTGTGTTAAACAAAAGATGAAGAACATCGTGGATATGTCTTATATTTTTCATGCTATTTATATTTTATGCTTACAAAAGTATAATAGGTTAAAATGCTTCAATATGATTTTAATCATAGGGCTTATGGGTTTTGAATAAATTGGGGAATCAATGATTCGAAATGGTCATAGCCTAAAATGAGCATTGATTCTCTCTTTTGTTGGATAAAATTCATTCAATAAACTTCATTTTTTATATACTAATCATGTAGAAGTGTTTCTTCAAAAATGACCTTTTGCAAATAATCCTCAGTCGAATCGTACTAATTTCAATATATGTTAGTTCAACAATTACTAAATATTTCATTTATATAATATTCATTTTCAGCGATTTGTGAACAATGTTCTGTTCTACATTTTTGAAGTTGACTCAAAATCTTACATTGATCAATACAATGAGTTATGTACCTCAAAGGCAGGTTACGAAGATCCTTTGTAGCTGTATTCAGCTTATATAAACAAATAAAATTTCAATTATGAGGTATGCAATTCAAAATAGGTTTAGGTCGGGAATTTCTACATTCCTGCTTTCATTCGTTTTTATTTTTTTTATTGCCTGTCAAAATGAGAGTGAAAAGGCGGGATTAATTTTAGATGATGAAGAAAAATCTGCATTCGAGGATGAAGAAACAGCAGAAAATTTATTTGATGTAGTGGAGACACTTACAAATTCAGCCATCCGGCAATCTGAGATAAGCACTGGAGGGCGAATCTCCAAACTTATTGATCCAGAATTATCATGTGCTAAGGTTACATTTTCTGGTGACAAGCAGAGTGGTAGAATAAAAATTGACTTTGGAGATGGCTGCGAAGGACCGGATGGAAAAATTCGAAAAGGAATTATCATTGTCGAAATCGAAGGTCATTGGTTGGCTCAGGGATCAGTAATTTATACGGTATTAAAAGGTTTTTATATTGGAAATATTAAAATAGAAGGAACCAGGATACTTACCAATGTTAGTCTTGATTTGGAAGCTTTGGTATATACTGTAGAAATAATTGACGGTAGAATCACTTGGCCTGATGAAACATACTTGACAAGGGAAAGTGATAGAATTCATTCCTGGAAATTTGGTAAGGGTTTTGATGATTTTGAGCTTCAGGTTGAAGGTGAAGCTTCTGGCAGGACAAGACTGGGTATTGAGTATACATCTAAGACCGTAGAACCGCTAATATTTAAAAGTAGTTGTAGGGAAAATACCATTTACCTTCCTTCATCAGGGATTAAAACTATTAATGTACCCGAAAAACCAGTAATTACGCTAGACTATGGAATGGGGGAATGCAACAGTAATATAGATATCTCCATTGGAGAGAATAAAGATAAGGTAATTTTTTAGCTTGCTAAACACAATAAAAATAAGGGCATCCTGACTTTTGTAGGGATGCCTTTTTTGATTATCAGCAATTAATAAAGCTATCTTGAATGACGCACAATAATATTACTGAACAGTAACACAAAATTTTTCTTTGGGTATGATTTCTCCAAATGGAATTAAGTTCAAACCATTAGATTTAAATATACTTTCTACTTGCCAAAGAAACTTCGGATCTACAGCAACGAGCAAGCCTCCACTGGTTTGAGGGTCGCAAAGTATATTTTTTTGTTCTTCAGAAATATTGTCAATTTTGTGGCCGTAGCTTTCAAAATTTCTGATTGTACCACCCGGTATGCATTTTTCTTTTAAATAAAGCTCTATGGAATTGATTATCGGGACATCTGAAAATTTGATTTTTGCTGACACACTACTACCCTCACATACTTCAATCAAGTGACCCAGCAGACCAAAACCTGTTACGTCTGTCAAAGCGGTAACACCTTCTATTTCACCCAGATCCTGTCCAATACTATTTAGTGTGAGCATCAATTCATTGGCTATTTTTAAATCCTCTGGTTTGAGTAATCCCCTTTTCTGAGCTGTAGTTAGCAATCCAATTCCAAGGGGCTTAGTTAGAAAAAGGAGGGAACCTACACAGGCTTTGTCATTGGTTTTTATTTTGGAAATTTCTACCTGCCCAGTTACGGCCAATCCGAATATTGGTTCTGGAGTATCTATACTATGACCACCCGCAAGGGAAATAGAAGCTTTTTCACAAACACTTTTCGCGCCTGCAATTACCTCTCTAGCAATGCTGGAAGATAACTTGTCAATTGGCCAGCCTAAAATAGATATGGCCATTATTGGTTGTCCTCCCATAGCATAGATATCGCTGATTGAGTTAGTTGCAGCTATGGCCCCGAAATCAAAAGGATCATCTACAATGGGCATAAAAAAATCTGTTGTACTAATTATGGCAGTGGTGTCATTAATTGCATAGACCGCTGCATCATCCTTGGTACTATTACCTACGATAAGATTATGATCAACAAATCCAGTTTTTTGGCCTGACAAAATTTCATCCAAAACCTTGGGTGAAATTTTACAACCGCAACCCGCGCCATGTGAGAATTGAGTTAGCTTTATGTCTTTCATCAATCTGAAATATTCGAATTCAATAATTATAAACTTAATTTATTGGCAATTTTTATAAGATCTATTGCATTTGTTGTAGGTGCTCCTGTCTTGGATATTAAAGTAGCAAGCTCTTTTTTCTTGTATTTTTCTTTAGAAAATAAATAAGCCTTATCATAATAATCCAACAACAGCAAAACTACTTCTACCAGTTTATTTTCGCTTAACAATTGCAATGCGTCTGCCACACGATTTCCGCCAAAGCGATTTTTTATTTTTTCTATTGACATAGCCAGCAAATTTTTATCTATCTGTCCATATTCTTCAACAATTCGTTTTGCACGAATAGTTTTATCAGTTTTTACTTCTATCACACTTGACAGATTCATGGTTTCCCATAGTGATTCTGGCAAATACACTTTTCCGATAGCTAGGCTTTCACTTTCTATCCAAATCCGCTGAGATGTATTAAGTTTTAGAATATCATCAAATAATAGATTATGAAATTGGGATGTACTTGGCTGTGGTCCCATTCCCAAAGCGCCAAAAGCAGATCCCTTATGATTTGCCTTTTTTTCCAGATCAATGATTTGCTCACCTTGTTTTTGCAGCTCTTTTAAAATAGCAGTTTTCCCTGTTCCGGTTGGTCCTTGCAGCACAATGAGTTTATTGAGATTTCTGAATTCTTCAATAAAATGATTTCGGAAAGCCTTGTATCCTCCAGCTAAAATTGCGACCTCCAGGCCGACTAACTCAAAAAGCCACGCCATCTTTTCACTGCGCATTCCTCCGCGCCAGCAATGAATTTTTAACTTCCCATATTTTGCAATAGACTTTGCCTTTTTTGTCAGTTGGGTCATTTTAGGGCCAACAATGTCCAAACCCAATTCAATGGCTTCATACTTACCTACCTTGGTGTAAGTTGTACCTACTCTTGCTCTCTCTTCATCAGTAAATAATGGTAGATTGATTGCACCAGAAATATGACCTTCTGCATATTCTGCTGGTGAGCGCACATCAACAATTGGCGTATTATCCAATAACAAAAAATCTTTTACCCCGACACATTGCATTGAGCTTTGAAAATATTAAGGAAGAAATATTTACTATACCTCTGTGATTTTTGAACCAACCATGAAAGGTTTGGCTATTTTCAGCAATTTCGACAAATAGTAAGTCATAAACATTAATGGAACAGAAGAAGTAATTGGTGAAATTGATTCTGGTACATCTCTATCTTCATAGTAAAAGACATTTGCCCCAGCATTTTCTACTAACTCAAAAAGCTTGTTTGTTCTTCTGTAGGATACACCATCTGACTTTAAGACAATTACCACGCTGTCTTTTGCTGTTTCTTTAGGCCCATGGTCATACTCAGAAACTGACATTCCAATAAATGGATATTTTGTTGATTCACTGAGGATATGTGCAGCTTGATGAACAGTTCCAATATTTGGCCCGTTACCAATAATATAACAACCTTTGTAATGATTGGTTTTGATCAGTTCATAAATTAATTCGGCAGTTTTTTTACCCCATCTTTCATATTCATACATTTTTCCTCTTAGTGCATCAACTGCCTGAGATGGGTCCACTCCCAGGCCATTGTACAATGTGATTAAGGTATTTATAAATGTTTTGGTAGAAGAGCTTTGTTCTGCACCTGCCAATAAAGGATATACCCTTTCTAAATTAGTAGAAACACATAATGGGCTTTTAAGAACATTTGTGATGGCATAAAATTTTCTAAATAACTCACGACACCATATCACTTCGCTACTTCTGCCAGATTGAGAAATAAGCACACCTAGATCTTGTACTTTTTTGTGCGAAAGGTAATTGTAATATTCTGAGGCTCTACTGGGATTTATTGGTAGTCCCTGATAATACATAGATAATATTGCATAATAAGATGCTCCCATACCGATATATGGAACATCTATAGGAAGTTTAATATTTCTGGTCGAATAATGTATTTTCTCTGCCTTATCAGGGATCTCCTTTATTTCTTTAAGCATCGGCATAAATTTTTTATTTGGTTTATTTCAAAAATAATCAATATTCTTTCAATTCATGATGAATGTTTATGAAAGTTGGATTTTTTATCGAGGTCTGTAAAGTGACCGTATTTTACAAATAACAAAATGAAAATTGTTTCATTTTAATTTTATTTAGTGGTGAATTTATAGAGACTGGATGCAATGAAATATTGAAAAGACAAGAGATTTTAAAAAAAATCCTTTTAGTGTTTGCTCGAACTTAGATAATTTTTGGATATATGTAACTTACCTTTATTATAGTTTCCTTGAGCTTTTTCTAACAAACATCCCCCATAATGAGGGTATATTTTTTATTAGTTTGTTCTCATTTTGTATTAGAATAAAGATGTATGATATGTTCAATTAAAATCTGTTATTTTAATTATAATAACATTTTATTTGTATTGCTCTTAATACAAGCCTAAAATTCTTAACAAAATCATAGATAATATGAAACAAAGATTACTCTTGACTATTTTTTTGCTTTTATGCTTTAGTCAATTTGTACTTGCACAAAATAAAACAATTACTGGAAATGTAATCTCTGTCGAAGATGGAGATCCTATACCTGGGGTAAACATTGTTGTAAAGGGATCAATTATAGGAACAATATCAGATCTCCAGGGCAATTATACAATTCAATCACCCTCCGATGAGAGCATATTGGTATTCAGCTATATCGGGATGACAACGCAAGAAATTATTGTTGGAACACAGTCGAAAATTGATGTGGTCATGGAACCAAACCTATCGCAACTAAGCGAGATAGTTGTGGTTGCATACGGGGCACAATCAAAACAAGCCCTGACAGGATCAATAGGTGTTGTTGAAAAAGAAGCAATAGAAAATCAACAAATATTGTCGATTGGAAGAGCCCTTCAGGGAACAACGCCAGGTGTAAATGTTATTACTGGCTCCGGACAACCGGGGCAAAATCCTACAATTCGAATTCGCGGAATATCTTCTGTAAATGCAAGCGCAGAACCACTTATTGTTTTGGATGGCATTGTATTTAATGGAAATCTTAACTCTATTAGTCCGGGAGAAATCGAATCAATTAATGTGCTGAAAGATGCATCGGCTTCTGCTCTGTATGGATCCAGGGCAGCCAATGGAGTCTTACTAATTACTACAAAAACCGGCTCTAAAACAGGAGATGTGAAAATTGATTTTAATGCGTCATATGGCATTTCCAGCAGGGCAATTCCTGAATATGATTTTTTGAATGCTGATGAATATATGCAGTTGGCTTGGGAAGCATTAAAGTTTGAAGGTGAAGAATTGCAAGAACCCAATCCGGGTCAATATGCAAGTGATAATTTGATTGGCAATCTTAAGTACAATCCATATGGTGTTGCAAATCCTATAGATGCCAATGGAAATTTGGTAAGTGGTACCAGCTTACTTTGGGAGACAGATTGGGAATCGGAATTGAGTAGAGATAAGGCAATGAGGCAGGATTATTCCTTGTCATTTTCTGGCGGAAATGAAAAAACACAATACTTTATTTATGGAGGTTATGTCAATCAGGAAGGTCAAATTATCACATCGAAATTTGAACGAATTAACACCAGACTTAATTTGGAGTCAAAACTCAAACCATGGCTAAAAATTGGAACAAAATCCTCGTTCTCTTATTCAGACCAAAATTTTCCAAGACAGGCAGCAAATTCTTTTAGCAATACGATTCAATACATAAGATCCATGTCAAACATTTACCCGGTGTACATGCGCGATGAAAATGGACAGCAAATATTGGATCAACAAGGTAATCCAGAATTTGATTTTGGTGAAAACCAGCAAGGCCGAACAGTTAATGTAAACCGGCCGGTTTTACAACCTTCAAACCTTGTTGCTTCTACTTACCTCAACGATTTGCAAAGACAACGATACTACACAAACCTGAACGGGTATTTAGATATTACATTCCTTAAAGATTTTTCTATTCGAAGCAATATTTCATATGAAATGTATCTTTTTGATCGCTTTGATTATGATAATCCTGAAAATGGTGATGGACAAAATGTAAAAGGAAGAATTCAAAGACAAAAAAATATCACCAACGCCTGGACCTGGTTCAACCAATTGAATTACGATAAGACATTTGGAAAACATTATATCAATGCATCCTTCATAACCGAAGCTTACAATTATAAATACGAATATCTCAATGCTCAAAAAACAGGTTTCCCGTTTAGCGGGTTGAAAGAGTTTAATTCAGCAGCGTCACTGGAGGACATCAGTGGATATACAGACCAACACCGGATATTTAGTTTGTTGGGGAGGGCTTCTTACAATTATGCTGGAAGATATTATGCTGAATTTGCCATGCGGTCTGATGAATCAAGTAAATTTTCACCACAAAGCAGACAGGGTAGTTTTACATCTTTTGGGGCTTCATGGGTATTAAGTAATGAAAGTTTTTTTACCAATGTTAGCACTATTTCTCTCCTAAAAATAAGGGCTTCCTATGGAGAAATAGGAAACAATAAAATTCTTGACAGCAATGGAGCAGAAGTATATTTCCCTTATGTAAGTTCTTTCGAAACAGGATATGACGATCTGGATAATTCAGGAGTGTTTTTTAATTCTTTGGCTAATAATACTATTTCGTGGGAGAAAGTAAATACTTTAAATATTGCCGTTGATTTTGGGATACTAAACGATCGTATTACCGGATCATTTGAGTGGTATGATAAAACAACAACTGGTATGTTGTTTAACAGGCCATTAGCAAGATCTGTTGGTTATCCAATTGTTCAGGAAAATATTGGAGATGTAAAAAATACCGGAGTAGAAATACTTTTGAATTCCGTAAATATCAGTCGTGACAAGTTTGAGTGGAATACTGGGTTTAATATTTCTTTTGAAAAAAATGAACTTATCAAGCTACCGCAAGAAGAAATTATAGATGGTTCAAAACGATTGAAAGTCGGAACATCTGTATACGAATTTTACATTGAAGACTGGGCAGGGGTAGATCCAGAAGATGGGGCTGCAATGTGGTATATGGACGAGATGGATAATGATGGTAATATAATTGGAAGGATCACAACCAAAGACTACGATGAAGCTGATAGATATGAATTGGGGAGCGCACTTCCAAAAGTGAGGTGGGGTTTTTCCAGCAATATGAGATTTTCAGGATTTGATTTTTCATTCGTCCTTGCTGCAAGCCATGGTGGGAAAGTGCTAGACTATGACTATGCAGGGCTTATGAATGGCTTCAATAATATGGGTTATCAAATGAGCAAAGATATCCTGAACAGGTGGCAACAGTCCGGTGATGTAACTGATGTACCGAGATTAAATACTGGCAACTCTAATGTTGACGCCAGATCATCGAAATACCTTGTAGATAATTCCTATGTCAGACTGCGAAATGTTACCCTGGGTTATTCACTATCTCCAGATATTTTTAACAACTCTGAAGTATTTCGCTCATTAAGAATTTTTTTACAAGCCGACAATTATTGGACTTGGAGTAAAAATGGCGGGTTGGATCCTGAAGTAAATATTCAGGGAACCACCAACAACAGGTCTTCCATTTTTAAGACATTTTCTTTTGGATTAAACCTTGGTTTTTAATCATTGTTCTCCATGACAAAATTTGACTAAATAGTAAAAAAAATGAAAAAGAAAATATATATATATTCCACCAAAATTATACTTATTGGTACTCTGACATTATTCTTTAGCAGTTGTGGTGGTTTTCTTGATGAACCAAAACCAACTACTTCTGTTTCACCTCAGGATGTATTCTCTTCAGTAGATGGCGTAAGAGCTCATTTCAATGGTATTTATTATAATTTAAGGAGGCAGTGGGAAAGTGTCGATGGCAAGTCGGGAGGTCGCACCGATGCTTGGGGGATTGTATCTTTAAATCTTGCAAGAATTGTAAAAGGAATTGATATGATGTTGCCCAGCGGATGGTATCAATGGGATTATCGACAAGACAATAGAAATGCGACATTCAGCCGGACAAGATTTGTTTGGGATTTCCTTTACGAAACAATAAATCAAGCAAATATTATTGTGCAAGGTGTGGAAGAATCAGAAATCCCTGAAAGCTCAAAAATTTTGCTCATTGCTGAGGCTCGCGCAATTAGGGCCTGGGCATACTTTGATTTGATCAGAGAATATCAACATGCTTATGGAGCTGACCCCAGTGCCCCAGGAGTTCCGGTTTATATAAAACCTGCATCCATAGAAAGTGAAGGTAAGACAAGAGGAACTGTGCAAGATGTATTTGACCAGATTGAGAGTGATCTTGAATTTGCTGTACAAAACCTTGATCCAAGTGGTCAAAGAGTCCTGAAAAGTAATATCAATATAAACGTTGCAAATGGTTTATTGGCAAGAGTAAAATTAGAGATGGGCAAATGGGAAGATGCCAAAAATGCCGCCATTGCTGCGAGACCGGGATATGCTCTCACGCCAGATCAGTATGGTGATGGCTTTAACAAAATTGACAATCCAGAATGGATTTGGGGGTTTCCTCAAAGCAATGATCAAACAATTTTTTTTGGAACTCTTGCCTCACATATCAACCACCTTGTCGATGGGTACAATAGTGTATTTGTAAATAATGATTTTATGAAATTATTTTCAGATACCGATGTGAGAAAATTGTTCATTGCTGGTTTTTATCAAGGTACAGAGTCTGATTACTATTACTACATCACCACCAAATTCGTTCTTAATCCAGATTTTTCTGATGACATAGTAATGATGCGCATACCAGAAATGTACTTGATAGAAGCAGAAGCAAAAGCTGAATTGGGAGAGGCAGATGCTGGAGATATATTATTTATGTTGCAATCTAACCGCGATCCCAATGCCGTAAAATCAGGCAATTCAGGACAAGCACTTATCGAAGAGATTTTAGTAGAAAGAAGAAAAGAAATGTATGGAGAAATTGGTGTTAGTTTTTTGGATATCAAGCGCCATCAACTACCATTGATTCGAACCGGAAATCATCCTCAAAACTATAAGTTCGAATTTCCGGCAAATTCAGATAAATTTACCTTACGCATCCCGCAGCTCGAATTGGATTCAAATGATAATATAAATGATGCTGATCAAAATCCATGACAGATAATAACTGTTTAAGTTATTCAACATAAATCCAAACTATCGAAGTTTATCTGAGTTGACATATCATTGGGTTTAGTTACTATTACTCATTGAATTTAAAAATTACAATTTTATTCAAGGTAAGATGTTTGAGAATTGAGAAGCCTGGAATAACTTTGCAGTAAAATCAAGAATTCCTTAATACAATGAGCCCTGAAAATATTCAAATAATTTATGAAGACAATCATTTATTGGTTGTCAACAAACCTGCAGGTCTCTTGGTTCAGGGAGATGCTACCGGAGATGAGACACTTCTTGATATCGGGAAAAAATATATCAAACAAAAATACAATAAGCCTGGGAACGTATTTCTTGGGGTAGTACATCGATTGGACAGACCTGTGAGCGGAGTGGTGCTCATGGCCAAAACTTCCAAAGCTCTTGAGCGACTCAATAAGCAATTTCGAGACCGTAAAATTTATAAGAAATATTGGGCAATTGTAAAGAGAAGACCAAGAATTGAGAAGGACAAGCTTGTACATTGGTTGGTAAAAAATCGCGAAAAGAATGTTGTCACGGCCTACAATAAAAATGTGGAGGGAAGCTTAAAGGCTGAACTTAATTATAGTATAATGGGAAAACTCAACGATCATTATTTATTGGAAGTTAACCCTGTTACTGGTCGTCCGCATCAAATCAGGGTTCAACTTTCATCAATAGGAAGCCCAATTAGAGGAGACTTAAAGTACGGTTTTCACAAACCCAATGCTGATGCCAATATTAATCTCCATGCTCGGGAAATAATTTTTAATCATCCAGTAAAGAATGAAAAGCAAAGATTGACAGCACCTCTACCAGAAAATGACTTTTGGGAGCAATTTTTAACCCTGGATAGGGTTAAAATAAAAGATAAAGATATTGGTAGAATTGTTTAGCTTACAAGAAAATTGCAAATAGATCGCATCGTTTGCTATACAACTTTTACGTTTATTGCCCCATAATTTTACACATCCTGAATGACAAATCGCTGGATTTTTAATGATGAAATAGATGAAGATATCATTGCTCAACTATCGGGCGAGATCAATATAAATTCCACGGTTGCAAAAATTCTTATTCAAAGAGGTGTCACAGATTTCGACCTTGCAAAAAATTATTTCCGTCCTACCTTAGGCCAACTCCACGACCCATTTCTGATGCGCGATATGACTAAAGCAATGGGTCGTATAAAAACAGCATTTGATCAAAACGAAAAGATATTAATATATGGTGATTACGATGTAGATGGCACTACATCAGTAGCCTTGGTCTTTGGATTTTTGAGAAACTTTTATCAACATATAGATTTTTATATTCCCGATAGATACAAAGAGGGTTATGGCGTTTCGGAAGCAGGAATTGATTTCGCCAGGGAAAATAATTTTGAGTTGGTCATCACACTTGATTGTGGTATCAAAGCCATTGAAATGACTGATTATGCCAATTCTTTGGGTATAGACATGATTATTTGCGATCATCATCTTCCTGGAGAAATATTGCCAAATGCTTATGCAATTCTCGATCCCAAATTGCGAGATTGTCCTTATCCATTTAAAGAGCTTTCTGGATGCGGAGTTGGCTTCAAATTGATCCAGGCAATTTGCGATAATTTTGGTTATGACCCCGATTTGTTATTTGACTATCTTGATCTGGTCGCAGTAAGTATTGCTGCCGATATTGTACCTGTAATTGGTGAAAATCGAGTATTGGCATTTTATGGATTAAAAAAACTCAACGATAATCCAAGACCAGGATTGGAGGCTCTGATAAAGCTTTCAGGTATCCGAAATAAAATAAATATTTCCGGTATCGTATTTGGTATCGGACCGCGAATCAACGCATCAGGAAGAATAGATCACGCCAAAACCGCTGTAGATCTTTTACTCTCAGACAACAGTAAAGTTATTGAAGCTCTTGCAAAAAGTCTTGATGTGAAAAATCTGGCGCGTAGAAATTTTGACAGTACCATTACTACAGAGGCATTGGAAATGATCGAAAGCGCTAATGTAGAATCAAAATCTACAGTTTTGTATAAAGATGATTGGCATAAAGGTGTGATAGGAATTGTGGCTTCGAGATGCATAGAAAAATTTTATCGACCTACTATAATACTTACCGAGTCCAATGGTAAAGCGACAGGGTCTGCGCGATCTGTCAATGGTTTTGATATTTATAAAGCAATATCTGAGTGTTCCGATTTGCTCGAACAATACGGAGGACATATGTATGCTGCCGGTCTCACGATGGATATAGAAAATGTTGATGCATTTAAGAAAAAATTTGAACAGGTAGTTTCCGATAAGATTTCTGATGATCAATTGATCCCACTAATTGATATCGACAGTAAACTTGATTTTGAAGCAATTGATTATAAATTTTATAATTTGCTGGAACAAATGGCACCTTTTGGTCCGGGAAATATGCAGCCGCTTTTTGTTACCCCCCAATTGCATGTGACTGAACGTCCTAGAATATTAAAAAATCAACATCTCAAATTTAAAGTGAAGCAAAATGATGAGGATGACGACAAAGATGTTATTGGTTTTGGGCTGGCTAAATACTATGATTTAATTGCAAGCGGAATGAGATTTAATATGGCATATTATATAGAAGAAAATGACTATATGGGAAATAAATCTCTTCAATTGAGGGCAGTAGATATCAGGTTTGACTAGAGCTTATTTTATTATAATCCTTTAAAAAATTTCCAGATTTCTTTACTAGCATCGAAATCTTTTGAGGTTTTTCCGATAGATTTTTCGCCACGATATTGCCTGCCTCCCGGCCAAGTGTGTCCCCCACCATTTACCATAATTAGAACAACCCGGGCATCTTGCTTGCAATGGTAATACAAATATTTTTCTGACCTTGTTTCATCAAACAAATTTGTATTGGACACATCTTTTTTAGTTGGCTTTTCTTTACAATGACGCTCTTCTAACCAGAAATTTATTGTCTCTTCTGTAGCAAGAATACTCCCTTGACTCATATCTCGATCAATCATTTCACCACCTTCATAGGGCATCACCGGATCTTGGGTACCGTTGATCATCATTAGAGATACTGTACTGTCCGCACTACAATTGACCAGTTGATCTAGAGCCAAAGAAGCAGAAACAACAGCGATTCCGTTGATTTTATTAGACAACTCACAAGCCAGCCTAAAACTCATAAATCCTCCATTCGACATGCCGGTTATAAATATCCTACCAGGATCAACACGAAAACTATCAATACCGTATGTAATTATCTTTTCTATAAATCCCACATCATCAATATTGAGATGGTGCGAAAGAGATATCGAATCTTCCCTGCCATCATTCCAAAATTTATTGAGACCTTCGGGATATCCGACAATGAAACCATTTTGATCTGCCTGTTTATTAAAACCATGCCTGGTAAGTCTTGCCATACTTTCAGGAGTCTCATCTTCTCTGTGGAGGACTAATATCAAACTGCGCTTTTTTCTTTTCAGCCTTTTTGGAATGTAAAATCGAGTTCTCCTAAGATACTCGTCATGCATAAACTCAACTTCCTTATTGCCAGGAGGAATATCCGTTGGAGGTCTAACACATCCACAAATTATTGAAATCAGCAGACCAAATATGATTAGATTTTTAATACTCAATTTTATGGCGTTTGAATAATAGTGAATTTATGGCATTCCTAATTTAAACTTGATTATTTCTCATTTTATTCTTTTACAACGCATATTTATATCTCTAATTTTTTGGGTTAATATAACCATAGCTTAATAGCTAAAGCAACTACTGTAATTGTGAGAAATATTTTTATTGTCTTATCGCCTTTATTTACCGACCATCTACTTGCAACCCATGCGCCACCCGAATTACCAATGGCCAACACACCACCATATAGCCAGTTGACTTTACCTTCATAAATAAACATAGCAAGTGCTGCAATAGTATAAATCAAGACTACAAAAACTTTAATACTATTGGTTTTTACCAGGCTAAATCCATGCATAGTCGTCAGGGCTCCAATGATCAGGAATCCAACGCCGGCCTGGATAAATCCACCATATATTCCAACAAAGAAAAATGTAATTCCTCCAATGATTTTTGTCGATAGTTTTGTGGTTTCTGTTTTTACGGTTTTTGGTTTTGCTATTCCAGTAATGGTGAAAAAAACCACAAATACCATTACAATGGCTAATATTTTATTGAATACATCACCTTGAATATCAATAGCCAATTTTGCACCGATAACCGCCCCAATCAAAGCTGATATCCCCAGCAAAAAACTGTATTTAAACTCAGCAATTCCTTTGCTTTTAAACCCTGCAACAGCAAATATATTTTGCGAAAATATAGCAATACGATTTGTTGCATTGGCTACTACAGGTGGTAGTCCTAAAAAAATTAGAATGGGCAAACTCAATAATGAACCTCCACCGGCGACCACATTGACAAACCCCGCAATTAATCCAACAATCAGAATTAATAAAACATCAAATAAATCCACAGATATATTATTTATATTTTTCTTTTTGTAAAATTACCAAAAAGAAAAATAGAGTTTCCATTTATGAAAAGTGTTTGTGTGTTTTGTGGTTCGAGTATGGGTAAGCATCCGATTTATAAAAAATCTGCTCATGATCTTGGTGAGCAAATCGCCAAAGAAAAATTAAGTCTGATTTATGGTGGTGGGAGTGTGGGACTTATGGGTATTTTGGCAAATGCAGTATTGGAGCATGGAGGGGAGGTGATAGGTGTGATACCAGAGTTTTTATACAATCATGAGCTTGGCCATGATGGCGTGTCTGAGCTGATCATCGTCGATAGCATGCACCAGCGCAAACAAAAAATGGCTGATTTGGCGGATGGATTTATAGCCATGCCCGGTGGTATTGGTACACTGGAAGAGCTATTTGAAATATTTACATGGTCGCAATTGGCACTGATTAAAAAGCCAGTAGCGATATTTAATGTAAATCACTTTTATGACAACATCTTTGAGTTATTAAATAAAATGGCGGCAGAGGGATTTATAAAAAAGGAAACAGTCAAATCACTCATTTTCTCACAAAATATTCAGGAATTATTTGTAATGATGAAGGATTTTAAATTTATTGAAAGCCCTAATCGGTTTGATCGCACATAATAAAATTATTTCTTTGTGCTGGGCACAGGTAATAATTACTCGCTCTGAAGAAATACAGAAATATTAATATAGAATCCAATGAAAAAATTTATCATATTATTATTTTCCTCCTTAGTATTTAATTTTTCTTATGCACAGGACTTAAGTACACTTTTCGAAAAGGTAAGCTCGTCTGTAGTACAGATTCAAACCAAAGAAAAAGAGATTGTAGGCAATGGGAAAACCAGGCAAACTGTAACTGCAGAAGGTATTGGTTCCGGCGTTCTAATTTCTGCAGATGGCCTCATACTTACAGCTGCTCATGTGGTGCAAACAGCAGAAGATGTAAAAGTAGTGTTTAACAATGAGGAAGTTATCCCGGCTAAAATAATTGCGACCGAACCAACAGCCGATGTTGCTTTGATTAAGCTTGTATGGCCGCCTACATACAAAAATCTTCACATTCCAAAAGTAGCAGATTCTGACAAGGTAAAAACCGGCGAGCAAATATTTGTTGTCGGAAGCCCGTATGGCTTAGCACAATCGCTTTCTTCAGGATACATTAGTGGTATGCATGAAATGAAGAGTATTTCACATAAAATGACCTTGATGCAATTTTTCCAAACTGATGCCGCTATTAATACCGGAAACTCAGGTGGGCCAATGTTTAATATGAAAGGAGAAGTTGTGGGCATAGTAAGCTATATTTTGAGTGAATCTGGTGGCTTTCAAGGACTTGGGTTTGCTGCCACATCCAATATGGCTACCAATCTATTGTTAGATAATAAAGGTATGTGGTTTGGACTCAATGCAATTTTGATAAGTAACGAAATGGCCAAGGTATTTAACCTGCCTCAAAAGGGTGGGATTTTAGTGCAAAAGGTTGTCGATCTATCTCCGGGAGGTATTATGGGTCTGCAAGGAGGTTCATTAATTATGAAATTTGATAATAAGGATTATACTGTCGGTGGAGATATAATCTTATCCATATTGGGTGATAAAATAGAAACCCAAAATGATGTGATTGATTTGCAATTAAAAATAAAAGATTTGAAAGAAAAGGATATTATGAGTTTGACAGTTATGCGTGCTGGAAAAATTGTGGAATTAAACTATACAATACCAAAGAAATAAAAATTTAAATGCCGTTTTCTATTTCTAATTTTTTCCATTTCTGTAGAATTATTTATATCTTGAAATAATTAGTTTTCCTTTTATACTTAATCAATTTTTTAGTTTTTAAATCAAAAAATAATATGAGAAATACCAGTAAGCTGGCTCCAGAGTGGTGGGATTATACCACTCTAGACAAAGCACTTTTAGATGATGCCGCCGCACTTTCAGTAAAAGATATTAGCCAGTTATCCAGAGAAGGATTTAGTGTTGCTATTTACGACACAATAGAAGAATTTTTTTTAGCAGAAGCTCTCGAATATATCAATGCCTGGCAACAGTCTACAGAAAGTAAGCCTGCTGGAATTTGTGGACCTATCGGACCAACAGAACAACTTCCTTTGGTTGCACAGTTGGTAAATGAGTTGAATCTATCTTTAAAAAATTGTCATTTCTGGGGAATGGACGAATGGGTAATAAATGGGAAAGAAGTATCAATTGATTTTCCTATGGGGTTTGCCAAAGCCGATATGGATATGTGCTTTGGACGTATCAAACCTGAGTTGGCGATGCCAATAGAAAACCTTCATTTTCCTGCTGTTGATGCTTCTAAATACATAGAAAGTTGGAATAATGCCAGATGCATTTGCATGCAGGGTGGTCAGGGAGAAGTAAAGCACTGGGCTTTTAATGATCCTCCCAAGCGTGAAGGAGCATATATGGATTCTCCACCTCCTCCTGAGGTTTATAGAAAACTAGGTACCAGAGTTGTTGACTTGCACCCACTCACATTGATGCAAAATGCCCGAACATCAGGTGGAGGAGCTGCACATAATGTTCCTCACCGAGCCGTAACCGTTGGTCCCGCAGAAACCTGGAAAGCCGAAAATGTATCCATTTGGCATCCCGGGCATCACGACAATCCATTTGGAATGAGGCTGACAGCTTTAATGATATCAAAGGGAATTACAGATTCTTCTGTCCCCATGTCGTTATTGGCGGATCACCCCAATGTGAAGTTTAATTATTTCCGTGGCGGAATTGGCGTTTGTGATATAGAAATGCACTAATATGACAAAACGTGTATTTGCAATAGCTGCTCATCCCGATGATATTGAATTTGGGATGAGCGGAACACTTATTCTCTTAGCCAAGGCAGGCTGTGATGTCCACTATATGAATGTTGCCAATGGATCTTGTGGTACGGCAGAATACGATACCGAATCGATAATCACTTTGCGATTGGAAGAAGCTAAAAATGCAGCAAAAAGCATCGGGGCAAGTTTTTACCCCCCGATAGCTCCTGATTTAGGGGTATTTTATAATCAAGATTTACTGGCAAAATTAGGGTCTGCCGTAAGAGCTGTCGCACCTGATATCCTATTGATACCCTCACCCCAGGATTATATGGAAGATCATACCAATACTTGCAGATTGGCAATCACGGCAGCTTTTTCGCGCGGTATGCAAAATTTTCAAGTTATACCTCCAATGGCGCCAGCAGTCAATGATGTAGTTGTCTATCATGCCCAACCACATGGAAATAGAGATCCGTTGAACAAGCTTGTTTATCCTGATATTTTCATCGATATCGAGAGTGTGATGGAAGATAAAAAGATCATGCTTGCCGAACATAAAAGCCAAAAAGAATGGTTGGATAAAAGTCAGGGATTTGATGCTTATCTTGAAATAATGAAAGACCTTGGAAAAGAAGTAGGTGAGCTTTCAGAAAAATGGGAATATGCTGAAGGATGGAGAAAACACAGTCATTTGGGATTTTGCCAGGCAGACTCCGATCCATTGGGAGAATTGCTTTCTGAACACTATTGGATAAAATAGTATTACTGGATACCTCAGTGTTACCGGATTTGTTCCCGCCTGCCCGCCGTTTTCCAGACGGGGTATCTGTTTGATGTTCGCAAGAATCCATCTACAAAGTAAAACCTCCAAAAACCCAGCAACTAAAAAGTGTTCAAAACCCAATAAATTCGATTGTTAGGAATTTGTAAAAAGATTAGGCTGTTTAAGTTTTGCTGATTTGGTCAGAATTATTTTGGTTTCCGTGGTTTGCTAACAGGCCCCGGAACGGTGTCCGGGGGCTATCAACGGGCGTCATTGCCGAACCTGTTCCGGCATCTGTCTGAAGTTCGCAAGAATCTATCTATAGAGAATACCTTCAATAACCCATTAAAAACAAAGCTATTGCTTTTACATGTTTGGGATAAATTTTTTAATGTCTGGATTTTTGTAGAAAGAATCCAAAAATC
>CAYREN010000002.1:0-12525 GCA_964423255.1 uncultured Roseivirgaceae bacterium
ATAACTTAGAGATGTTGAAACGGCATACGGGTAAGACATGGGAAAAGATAAAAGAGTATAAGAATGAACATACACCAGCGATAGTGAAAATAGGGAAAATCAATGATATTATATAATAATAGAGTTATCCCCGATTGGTTACGTATTACAGGTATAATTTCTGATAACAAACGAGGAGTAGCCACATTAGGAAAACCGATAATGCAATTTACATTAAATGGGAAGTTTATACGTTCTCATGATTCACTATCTGAGGCAAGCGCATCTGTAAATAGTTCAACGACAGCAATAAGCAACGCTGCCGCAGGTGTGACAAAAACTTCTCATGGATATATCTGGAAAAAGATATAAAAAAACTAAGGCGTTATTGATATGCGGTCAGAATGCAATACTGTAATTAGACATTATAAAAGGAAATAAATCATGAAATGTCCAAAGTGCGGGGATACAATGAAAAATATTCAGATTACTGATTATATTAATTATGTAAAAAGAAAATTAGAATGTATTAAATGTAAAACCAAGGCTGTCACGTATGAATTTTTTACAGAAGATATTCCAGTAGATTTTGTTGTTCCTGGGACTCGTGTATTAATAGGTGACAATGAGAGAAATGTAGTCCCGGCTATATATTCAAAACATACTTTGAATACTAAATTCCATCATGTAGCCATCGATGATGATGGAGAGCTGCAGGGGAAAATGATTATTCCTATTACATGGGGAGTGAAAGAATTGTGAATCTATTTACAATTAGATCAAAATGTAGTATATTTAATTATGTCCTTCTGATCCAGGATAATATAAATTTTAGACCTTTTGGAGATGCAGGGGAAACCGTTTACGGCTTCCGGATCAGCCTGCATCTCTGAGGGGTCTTTTTTATTGGAGATGATATGAGAATTTGCAGTGTAGAAGGATGTGAGAAAAAGCATTGTTATATTGATAACTGTAATAGAAAATATTATGGGAAAGGATATTATCAAAAAAAATTAGGTCTTGATTATAATCTTTCTGCTTCATCTATAAATAATATAATTAATAATAAAGTATGGAATAATTAATTATGAAATTCATTCCATACGGCTATCAACAAAAAGTATATGAGCAGGTAATGGATTTAATTGATAATGGAGAACATTCTATTGTAGTCCGGATGTGTACTCGTTCAGGCAAGAGTATTGTTGCTCTTCTTTTAATAGAATATTTTTCTGTCATGTTAAAAGAGTCAGTCTATTTTGTAGGACATACAAATATATTATTAACCCAGATGTCAGATGATTTAACAACCAATGGAATAGATCATGGAATTATAGCTCCGTGGGCTCCACAATTAAGATATAGAGTCCAGGTGATTAGTAAAGATACAATGTTTAATCGCTATAAAAAAATGAAAGAATCAGGATGGAAGAATCCACGGATTATAATTGTAGATGAATGTCATATATCTATGAGTAAAAGATATAAAGAAATTTTAGATAGTTATCCTGATTCAATTATTATCGGATTGAGTGCTACTCCAGTTCGACTGGACGGTAAAGGACTAGATTCTATTTATAAAACTATGGTAATTGGTCCATCAATAAAAGAACTTCAGAAAATTAAACGGCTTTGTCCTATAGATAATTATGCTGTTGATTTTGATACTACCGGAATAAGAACAACTGCTGGTGATTATAATAAATCAGATGTAAATAATAGAGTTGATAAACCCAAAGTATTAAAGGATGTTGTAAAACATTGGAAAAAATTTGCTGAGAATAAAAAAACATTAACCTTCTGTACATCCATACAACATGCTGAAGATATGGCTAAAGAATTTAATGAAGCCGGATATCCATCAATAGCAATTTCGAGTAAGGATGGTAGAATAGAAATTAAGAAAAAAATAAATGATTATTATTCCGGAAAATATATCAATCTATGTTCTGTCAATCTTTTCATTATGGGATTCACTATAAAAGATTGTTCTTGTATTGTTCAGGCTAGACCCACGAAGAGTCTTATGATCTATCTCCAGTCAATGGGTCGTGGGATGCAATTCATGCAGGGAAAAACTCTAATCAATCTTGATATGTGTAATAATTACACCAGATTAGGCCTTCCAGACGAAACCCGGACTTGGGATCTTAAAGGAATCAAAGGATCCGGAGCCCAAGAGCCTTCTAAATACAAACGTTGCCCTCAATGTTTCCGACCTGTGAAAATTCACAATAGAAATTGTCCTTGGTGTCAATATGAATTCGAATTTACCGGTTCAAGGATGCCGGAACAAAAAGAAGGAACATTGATTAAAATAGATTCTGGGGTAAAACCGCAGATAGCAGTATCCGGTTGGAGTAATCCGGAAAACCAAAGGCTTATAAAATTAATCGCGACAACTGCTCATAATGTTAATGATGCAAGAAAAATTGCCATAAACTCCGGACAGACAGCCGGAAAAGGATGGATCATATGGAAGAAAATTCTAAAAAAAGGTGCTTGAACATATGTAGAAGATGGATCTGTATTGCAAAAGATTCCGAGACAATAAAGCATATATTTTCGGTAATGGATACAATCGGCGGAACTAAAATACAAGAATATATCGACGATGCGAATAAATTCTTAGAAAAAATAAAACAAACAGATGAAGTCAAGGAGATAAGAAATGAAATCAGAAAAAATGCTGATCGAGGATTGTCGTTATTTTAATACAGAGACAGTATCGGTATTATTCAGGAATGACAATGGGATGGGATATCGTAAAGATGGGACTCCATTTAGATATGGGCTACAGCCCGGATCTGGAGATATTGTTGGTTGGAAGGAAATAACAATTACTGCTGATTTAGTCGGGAAAAAATTGGCAGTATTTCAGAGTATTGAAATAAAAACACTATCAGATAAAATAGGTTACCAGCAAATAATTTTCTACCTTAATGTATTGATAGCCGGAGGCCTATCTTCCGTATATACAGAAGATAGATTTCTCTCCCATACAGAAATAATGAATTTACCCCGGAGATATGAGAAGCCAGCTAATAAAGCTAAATATGAGAAGATAATCTCTAATTTGTCTAAAATATTAAATTATCATAATCGTTAAAATAACACTTTACATTGTAGTATGGATGTAGTAATATATGTATATATAGGAGTGAGGAGTATAATATGAGTAAAACAAATGAAGCATTAAAAGCTGCTTATGCTAATGGATTATATGCTAAAAATGGTCAAGTCTATGGAATTAGAGGGATAAGAAAAATTTCAATTAAAACAACTCATAATTATTCAAGAGAAATAGTTAATGTAGGATTTAAAGGTATCACAATACCTATATCTGTTCACAAGATTATAGCTTACCAAAAATATGGAAATGATTTATTTAAAGAAGGAATTCTCGTTAGACATCTGGATGGTAATAGTTTAAATAATGTAATAGATAATATTGCAATAGGAACAGCTTCTGATAATATGATGGATATTCCAAGAGAAGAAAGACTAAGACATGGACAACTTGCTGCTTCTTATTTAAGAAAATATGATGAAACTACTGAATTATCTATATGTAAAAGTTATAAAAAAGGATTAGGATATAAACGATTAAGTAAAAAGTATTCTATACCTAAATCAACTATCAGATATATTTTATTTAGAAGAAAATGTTTGAAAGCTTACAACCCATCATGGATGGGATAATTTTAACGGAGGCTAACATGGAAGAAAAAAAATCACAACAAACCAGAGTAAGGATGAATTACAAACTTACAGCAAAGGGAATTTTCACCCCGGACATAACGGTAGAATCGGAAACTGTAGAACAGTCTATCCAGCTTCTGGCAGAAGCAACTGCTGAGATAAATAAGTTTGCAGAGGCGAACGGATTTAATAGGGATTATTAAAGGAGGAATCATGGGTAAAATAATTGCAGATAAAAGCGTTCTGGATTATTGTAAGAAGGCTGCACCTGGGAATAAAGCAGTCTACGTAAATATGGATGCAATCAATGAACTGCCGGATCAGTTCGAGGTGATTTTGACCGAACTGAAATTTGACTACAAGACTGATTTTTCCGATGTCGGTAATGGCAATCTTATGCCAACACCGGCGTTGATGTATCGTATTGCGGAGGCAGTTGGAATCTCCGGGGGAGATAATTCTATCACAGAACCGGTCATTGAAGAAGTTGATATCAATCCTATGTTATTGAAATCAATTGAATCAGAACCGACTTTTAGGAAAATGATAGTAGGGCGAAGAGTAACAAAATTTTCCACATTATTACAGGAAGATGGAACATTACGAAGATCGTCACCCTGCACATCCATCTTTAATGTTTGGGAACGATGTCTAGAATTATGGACATCAGAAGAAGCAAATACGAAAGGCTATGATTCTTCAATTGTCAAACATTATCAGGATGGGAATGCTTATTATGAGTATATCTGGAATAAACAGACTAAAAAGAGATCATTAAAATATGAAACTACTTTCAAGCGCCGTGCTCATTTTAATGCTGAATTAAAATTTGCTCATGCTAAAGCAGAGACCAAAGCCCATAATAAGACGATCCGAGAACTGGCCGGCCTTATGACCGGTTATATTGCAGATGATTTAAAAGATGGGAAATTCATATTCGCCAAAGTGCGAAAAAGCCGGGAAGCCTTGAAATTAGAACAGGCTGCAAATCTATCCAGGATCAGTGGAGGGAATGAACCATCTCCGGCCGGTAATCTTTTATTCGGCCCAACAGAACCGGAGCAGGAACCCGACCCATTCGATGATATACCAGATGTAACACCGCCTACACCGCCTACACCAGAAGAAGAATTACTTGGAATTTTTCAGACATACAAAGTTATTATTGAAGATGATCCTGATATGAATGCTGTTATAAATTGGATGGAGAAAAAGCCGGATAATACTGCTACAAATTATCAACGTGGCTGGGAAAAGGCAATCGGAATACTCAAAGTTATTGAGAATAAAATCGAATCCTCACAGAGACTAAAACATAAGTTTTATTGACATATACTATTGATATAAAATAATAATAAGTACATATTACTAAACAGGGGTAATATAATGGATAATATAGTAGAAATATGGGAAGATGAGGTAAGAGCCGGTACATGGGTAATTGCTCAAGGGTTTAATAGAAATCATAAACATTTACTTGAAATTGTAAATAAATACAAAGATGATTTTGATGACTTCGGCCGTTTAAAACGGCGGAAGTATACATCGACAGGAGGGAGACCTATAACAGAATATTTACTCAATGAAGATCAAACGATGTTTCTCGGTACATTACTTAGAAATAATGATCAGGTAGTAAAATTCAAACATTTACTTATAAAGAAATTTAGAGAATACCGTACTCAATTAGAAAAGTTACAAAAACATCATAAATCTCCAGCTTACCAATTATCGCGTGATGTAGGTAAACTTGTAAGAAAAGAAACTACAGACATAATACAATCTTTTATAGATTATGCGAGGTCACAGGGTAGTAAGAATGCTGATAAATATTATGTGAATATAACTAAAATGATGAATGGTATGTTATTTATTGTGAATGGTAAATTTAAAAATATCAGAGAAGTATTAACTATCCAACAATTGATGACGGTTAGTTCTGCTGAAAATATAATTGTAAGAGCTATTGAATTCGGAATGAGCAGAAAGCATTATTACAAAGATATTTACAAGGATGTAAAAGAAAAAATAATGCTATTTGCTAAATTACATGGTCAATCTGAAGTTATCGTAAAGAGTCTTGAATTATGATTTGAATATGGAGGGAAAATAATGAAATATTTAGAAGTATCTGATTTGCATTTTTCAAAAACATGGAGTAACACATCAATACAATGCGCTGAAGCTGTAAGCAATGCAGCAATAGAAAATAAAGTAGATTTTATAGCAGTACCGGGAGATTTTTTTGACTCTCCAATTCTAGCCAGTGATAAGGGCGGAATGGATATCGCACAGAAAATTATGAAATCATGGACTGATATTGTTCCTGTTTGTGGAATTCAGGGGACACCCTCCCACGATGCCCCCGGATGTTATGGTTTATTTGATGGTATGAATTTTACATTATTGGAACCGTCAAAAATTTATGGGTATGATAAGAATACCCGTAAAATTATTACGGGAGAAGGAGCTGATTGTATCCTCTTCGGAATCCCAGAATTAAATAAATCCAATATTCAGGCTAAACTCTCTCTATCTGCTGAAGAGGCAAATGCAGAGGCAGTGAATCTATTTGATCAATATATCAGAGAATTTGTCGGTCCGATGAGATTGAAATATAAAGATATTCCTGCAATCGGGTTATTACACGGGAATGTATCTGACAGTAGACAAGAGAATTCTACTGACATAATCATGAGATCATCTGATATTGTTATTCATACTGAAATATTAGAGCAAGCAAATCTTGATCGATGGAGTCTCGGACATATCCATACACCATGGGAATCGGAAAGGATATCAGCAGGATATGCGGGATATAGCGGAATAGACCATAACCCCTGGGGGAAAAGGGATTTTATCCCGGCTATGAATCTTGTTGAGACAGGACAACCGATAACCAGAATAGCATATGGAACACCCGGACGAATAAAGATAACAGAACCACAATCAACTTATCTACCTAATTTTGCATACTGGTTAGAAACAGATAATCCTGATGCTGTTCTCCCGGGAGGAATACACTCCTGGAGCCGAATAACTTATGTTGAACAACAAACAGAAACACGAAGAGTGACCGCCGAACAGGCAGAGAAAGCAAAAACTCTATGGGATATGTTTAAATTGGTAGATGCTGAAGTTGATTTCCGGATGAAAGATAAAATAGATTCTATTCCGATTTCCCGAAACAATATTGTTGGCAATAAGCTTGATGCAGAATTAACCTATGTTCAGATTATCGGCTGTGATCTTTTTGGAGAAAAGACAGTAGAATTTGATCTTAATGATCTGGCTACCGGAATGAATCAACTAACTGGAACGAACGGGAACGGGGACGGTAAAAGTTCATTACTCGGGATGTGTAGTCTATATCCCTGTGTTGTTGGTAAAGATACAAAATCAGGGAGACTATCTGCTCTAAAAGATTTCTTCTCAGGGCAAGAAAGTAGTATCCATAAAAAAGCAATCATCAACGGGCAGCACCATGATCATCTTATCACAATTAAAGGCGCTCATACACAGAATCCTAAAACAGAATGCTATCTATCTATAGATGGAGTCCCCCAATTAGAGAAAGCAACATTCGATATAATGATGGAAAAGTGCGAAGAGTTGTACGGGGATTATGAAGATTATCTACTGACTACATTTTATGAACAGCCGCAACAATCCAAAAATCAGAGATCAGGATTGATGACAGCAACAATGACAGAAGCCCGGAACCTTGTACAGAATATTGCCGGGATAGATAGAGATTCGGAGAAGAGATATGCGCTGGACAGAATAGCAGATTGCGAAAAAACAGAACAGCAGTTACAATCAGATATTGATGCGTTGGAAAAATATTCAGAAGATATGGAACAGCTCAAAATTGAATGTACAGACAAAATCTCCAGAATTATCACGGAAAATAAAGAACTGAATAAAATAGAATCAAGAGGAGTAGAATTAAAAGCAAAATCAGAATTGTTGCAGCTCAAACATACCGAAAATGAAAAGTTAAAAACTCAAAGGACAGAGATTGAAAAAAATATCACATTTGTAGACAATGCAATTATATTGTCAAAAACTCGTATCCTGGAACTGAAACAATCTATACAAAATCTTTCAGACAATCAGTCTGCTATTGAAAAAGATAATGAAGTGAGAAAACTGAAAGAGCAAAACGATAAACTAAAACTAGAATATTCAACTGCCGTGAATAGATTCAATCGATTCGTCTCTACATATGATAAAAGAGCTGCACTGCGTTCAAGATTGGAAACAGAACAGCAATCTATTATTGATAATGCGGAAAGAGCAAAACAATCATATAATAAAGAAATTGAATTAATATCTGAACCATGCCCACAGTGCGGTTATATCAAACCGGATGTAAAAGAGAGGATAGATCATCTGAATAAAAGCATAGTGCTGCAGGATGAAACAATTAAGAATGCATTCGATACTATCGAAGTTCTGAAACCGGTCACGAGACCCAATATAACGAAACCCGATAATCTTTCCGCGGACGATTCCAAATACAATATTCTAACCGATTTTGACCGGGCGATAATACAGGATATAATCAATGATGGGCTGAAGGCTGAAACAGAAATAGAAGGCCTGGAATCCGGTATGAATAAAGACAAGAAACTCATTGAGGAATATAATAAAAGTTTATCTGGAATTATTATTGATAATGAGATTGATGATTTATTATTAACAGTTAATAATGATTTATCAGATACCCGAAAACAATATACTGATATTAAATCCACTATGAGCACACTTGAAGCAGAAAAAGAATCAATAGAAGATAGAATGATTAAGGCAGAAGTCGGAGAGCAGGAACTGAAAACAAAACGCAATGTATTGGGCTATACTATTAATGATCATACCGACTGGACATATATTGCAAAAATGCTTAATCCGGATAAAATTCCCGCATTGGAACTTGATATTATTTTGGATAGCATTGACGCGGAAGCAACTCGTAATATAGAGCCATTTTTGGAAGGACGTTATTCTTTCCACACGGAAACACAGAGCCAAGGTAAAAAATCAACTGTGGATAAATTTGACGTACTCATTCATGATGCAGAATCCGGACGAAGTTTCAGTATGTTTTATACCAACCCTGGGAATAAAGCTTTTTATTCTGACTGCTATATTAAAGCATTGATTCGGAAAAGAAACGAAAGACAACAACGATCATACAGCCCAATAATATATGACGAGGCAGATGGTCCGGTTAATCCAATCAGAGTGAAAGCATATTATGATATTCAGCAAGCATATTTCAAAAATGAGAAAGTTATAATTGTGTCACAGAAAGATATAAGTGCAAGTTATGTCGAAAAAGTATTTAATATTGAGGATATGAAATCATGACAGTTAAAGCCAAATTACAATGCAGAAAATGCAAACACACAGAAGAATACTCCAGTGATGAAATAGAATTTGATCATGTTGTCTGTAAAAAATGCGCTGCAAAGATCTATGTTGTAAAATATCTGGATGCTGTTAATTCTGATTATATCAAAATAAAGAATACGGTTTATAGATTTGTTCCCAAAGTAAGAATGAGCAAAAAAGAAAGAAGGAGAATGAGACATAAATAGTACCCGTCGCGCCGCTCAACGATGCGGACCAGGGCGGGTCTTCTATATAATGCAATCATATTGTTACAGGAGAGTTTATTATGCACGGCAATTGTAAATATTCGTTTAAATCTAAAATCGCAAAAACAAGATCTGTCTATTCTGCATTATCGGATAATAATGTAAATATTGAGTATACAATCGAATGTACCATGTGTGGATTAAATCCGTCTTCTATAAAATTGTCTGAGGGACAGCCATTATGTTCAGATTTTGAACTCAAAGAGGAAAAAAATGTCTAAAAACAAAATCATATCATTCAGTATAACATTAGAAGAATTTGAATTGATCCGACATAATGCAATAGCCAAGGGAATGACTCCCTCTGCCTTCTGTAAAAATGCTGTTTTCTCCCATATTACTAAATATCCGGCAAAGGGCGTATTCGCAGAATTAGACTATATTAAAGCCGAAGTATCCCCAAGCACGTAACTACCCGCCTTAATCGCTTACACCCCTAGGTTCCTAGGCTCTCAGTCCAACTACAGGAAAACCAATAAGACAAAATTAAAGCCAGTTCCCTTTGGAGGTTTAATCTGGGAACTGGCTAAGTAGCTGATATTAATAATATACTATTTATTTCCAGAAGTTACAAGATAATACACAAACATGATCACTGCTAATAAACCGGAACCTATTGATATCCATAACCCAAGACGTGCTTTATTCTCCGCTCTTTTTACTGAGCTGCCTAACATTGTGAGCGATAGTTTGAAGTTCGCCATTGAGTTTGATAAGTTTAGAATTCCATTGCTCAACCTTGTCCACTTTTCCAGAAGCTGTCCTGATTTGTCCGTCAACATTTGTGAGTCTTGTTTCAAGAGTTGTACCTCGGTTTGTAATCCGTTTACTTCCGTTATTAATTTCGGAAATATTTTCTGCAAATCCATTAGAGTTATTTCTGAGTTCACCGATAGTTGATTGAATTGATTTGTAATCCTTGTTAAGTCGATTGAAATTTTCTCTAATTTCGCTAATGTTGTTTCTCCCGACAGCGAACCAGAGCACACCAATGCAAATAGCGCCAAAAATAAAACCAATAAAAATCGATTTAAGCATTTTCTTCCTCCATTCATTTTTTAACTCCGAGTAATTGTCTGAGAACATTACCGCCAATATAAATTCCTGCAACAATAGTCCATTGCGGGCCGTTTAAAAGATGCATGAATAAACCGATTGTAGCAATAACAAAAACTATAAACTTTTTTGGTAACAGTTTATTAAAGAAAAAATCAATTTTATTCATTATGTCCTCTCGGCGTAAATATATCTATAACCTATGATCTTGCCTTCTCTTACGGTTTTGCTTCCGGAAGCGCTCCAGGGGTCATATGATACTATCGTAGGTTTGTCTATTGATACAAGAGGAAAATGAGTAACGCGCACATTATTAGTTGTAACACGAGCAAACTCAGCAATAATAAACTGATAAGGACTATTAGAATCCACCTGCTCCATATAGATTGGAAATTTTGATTCAGCCGATGCAATCTGTCCCAAGCCTCTCGTGCCGTGTTCATTAACATATCCTTCGCCTTTCGGCCCTCGTCCTTTTCCAATATAACCGACTTTTTGTGCTACTTCATAAATAGTATTCACCTCGTTCACGGTGAATGAATATCCGGATACAATTTCAAATATCCTTAATGTTGAAAGCACTTTACATCCGGATTTGTGAATCCATTCCAACACATCTTTACTTGTTTGATAGATCATTTTTGTGCTCCTTGATATTATTATTTTTCATAAAAAGAAATTTCTATTTCAGCTTCATTACCTGATGCAATTGATATAAATCGAAAAAGATAAACTGTGCCCTGTTTTAATATCCATTCTATTCTGGAACCTGCTTCACCGGAATCACGTCCCTGGAATCCTCCACCGATATGATAATGTGAAAAGATTGTACCTGACCCTATTATTGTTGGTGATGATCGGACTACTGCAGTTGACACATTAGAACTGTTACGATCGTTATTGAAAATAGTTACAACTGAACCGGACAGGCTTACTGAAGCTGATTCTCTAATTTCAGCGAAACCACCAAGTTCACCACTGAAACCTACAATAGCATGGCACCTTACTGCGGTGTCAGGAGTTTTGAAATACATTTCAAAAGAATCGTTATCTCCCAGTGTAGGGGAAATAACATGTGCTTCATAATGATTTCCTTCGTGTATTCTATGATGCACTTCTTCTATTATAATAGGGAGATCCGTTAATTCGTCATATTTTAAATCATGATAGCTTTTTATTTCAGCCATGATATGCCTCCATTAATCATCTTTTATTCTCCAAACGAATTAGAGCCTTTTTTATGAATTCGATATTTGTATTTATTTCTGCAAGTACAATATCTGAACTATGTTGTCCTTTTTCTACTATTAGAATACGTTTGTCTTGCGATAAATCTTTTTGTATTATATCCTGCATTTTATAATCAACGGAATTCTTCCATGAGTTAATAGCAATAATCCCTCCAAGGAGTGTAGTGATTATCATGAGTATCCCCACTATTATTGCTACCATGGCTTTTTTATCCGTTATTGAATATTTTCTTCTTTCAATACCTATGTCTGTCATTTTGTTTCTCCTGAAAAACGGAATTATTTTACAATGTAATCTCTTCTGCAGTCATAACCCTATTGCCCGTCCCCGACATAGCAACTGCAACGAATAATCCGTTACCATAGGTTACCCCTTCCCAATCATTATCAGCAGCAGATGTTCGGATAGTCCATGTGATTCCATCAGGAGAAATCATGGCTCTATTACCCGTTCCTGTAGCAGCAACTGCAACGAATAAACCGTTGCCATAGGTTACCCCAGCCCACCAATTAGCAGCAGCAGATGTTCGGATAGTCCACGTAATCCCATCTTCTGAAGTCATAACCCTATTACCCACTAATGTAGCAGCAACTGCAACGAATAAACCGTTACCAAAGGTTATACTGAGCCACCAATTATCAGCAGCAGATACCTGGATAGTCCACGTAATCCCATCTTCTGAAGTCATAACCCTATTGCCCGTCCCCGACATAGCAACTGCAACGAATAATCCGTTACCATAGGTTACTCCATACCAATCATTATCAGCAGCAGATACCTGGATAGTCCACGTAATCCCATCTTCTGAAGTCATAACCCTATTGCCCGTCCCCGACATAGCAACTGCAACGAATAATCCGTTACCATAGGTTAC
>CAYREN010000002.1:12625-48500 GCA_964423255.1 uncultured Roseivirgaceae bacterium
CCTGGATAGTCCACGTAATCCCATCTTCTGAAGTCATAACCCTATTGCCCGTCCCTGTAGTAGCAACTGCAACGAATAAACCGTTGCCATAGGTTATCTCAGCCCAATCATTATCAGCAGCAGATGTTCGGATAGTCCATATTCCAATACTACTTACTCCCTCTTTTAGATCATCTACTTCTACCATTATTTCATTCTTAATAAAATTCTTATTGATCATATTTATTTCAAAAGGGCTGGAATCTATCCATGAAAAATTACCATCTTCTGATTGTCTTTTGAAAGAAATCTGTATTTTATCGCCGATATTTTTACCAGCTAATTGTATTTTGGTTTTGAATTTCATTCGTATAGTTTTTGTTTCAAATATTATACGCAGTTTTTCTTTGAGAATATCTACTCCCGTCGATGTTGTCTGTAATGTTGGTATTGTTTTCGTTTTTGTGATTCCATAAAGTGGTTCAGTTTTATTCGAAGTTATTTGACTGTATGAATATTTATCAGCTCCCCAGTTTTTATTCCATCCGACTCTTATTGTTTTTCTAATATCTTTCACTTTGGAAATACTATGGAAAGAACCTTCTAAAATATCATTAAAATCTATATTAGTTAAATTACTCCCTATTGTTGTACTCCATATTTTAATTGAATATAACCCTGAATTATCATTAAATAAATTACCCATACAGGATTTCATAATATCCCCAACAATATTAAGGAACGATGTATAATCAGTAACGGCAATCCCGCAGGGAGATGATTCTGTATCCGTAACCGCAGTCGATATAGTAGATAAATTATAATGATCTTCATCGTATGGAACGGATAAAACATTACTGGCAATGGATTTTAATTGTTCAATAGGATTGGATGTATCAGCAATAATACTGACTGTAACAGAATCTCCAGGAGAATAAGTCGAAGTTGCCAATTTGAAACTTGCATCCGAAATGCTACCGCTCTGATACGAAACATCAATATCATTAACATAAACTTTGGAGATTGTATTGACCGAGCAGACTGCAGTGTCTAATATTTTGAATGAATGCAGGCTTGTTGCCGTCCCAAGAGATAGAGTTGTACAGACTACCGGAACCTTTCTCACAGTTCCATATATTAAGGGGATCGGCTTTCCGACATCTCCGGAATCAAGATAAGGATAATCGGAGATGCTAAAAGAATTTTTGGGAATATTTTCCTCAAAATCAGTTTTTGTATCTTCGTATTGTAAATCCAGATTATAAGTTGATAGAGATATATCGGTTATAATCCCGCCGAACTGTTTTGTATATTCACTATAAGGAAGATCATCACCTCCTAATAGAATTGTTATCTTTTTATTATTCCATGCGTACTTTTTATATTTTTCATCAAACACTCCGCTGCCATTTTTTATAGATATTTCACCTGATGATATTATTGACACTCCCCAATATATTTCGGATTTTTTCTGATGGATTATAGGAATCGTATCAAGAATACCTTCATAGAATATATTATTGAGAGTAACATTTTCTGTAGCAATGTATATTTTGTAATTAGCAACAATAACTTTTGAAAGCGGAGTTTCGGAAGTTGATTGCAGATATATTTTATTTTTCTCGTAATACCATTTTCCGGTTGTAATATCTGATACGGAATTCACGCCTCCTAATATCACTCCGTCTTCTTTAACACTCACTATCGTTATCGTATCGATTCCCGTATAGTAGATACTCCCGGAATAAAGAGTCCATGATGTCAATCTTTGACTTGGCTCAATTTCTGCAAGAAAAATCTTTTTAGATCCCGGAGTTATTATCAGTTTTGCGAAAGTATTAACAGATTCAGGAACTATTGGGATAGGATCGAGTACGGCCTGAATTTTAGCAGTATTTGATAGTACTGCGAAAATAGAATCAGTTGCAATTAAAACTTTTTTCAGGCTTTTCTCATATGCCATTTATATTTTCCTCACGTCGTCTGTTCTCCTATTTGTCATGATAAATTCTCCTTGTCCGTAACCTCTACCACGTATTGAGTATCTTCTCCACCTGTTATCCAATTGGCTGTTATTGCTGAGTTGAATAAGTTAATCATGCCCAATCACCTATCGCCTCATAACCATATACCCCTTGGCCTGAACTAACACTGGAAAGTAGTCTTAAAGTCACACTTGTTGTTGTAGTATCCTTATTATAGGTTACTTGCCATACCACTGACCCTGCATTCCCAAACCCGCCAGCATTTTTAATAATAGGTATAGCTATAAATGCTTTTGGAAAAGTAAAAGTTATCGCAGAGGGAGTTAAAAAAATATTTCCCCATGCTGTTGTAGTAATATACTGAACAGTATCCTGAAATAAACATTTTAATTTTTTATTTATATCTTTTATCCATTCCCCATTTGTATTACTACCCTTATCCTCATAATCAACAACCTTCCAATTGGTGTCGTCTGATTCAACAATCAGGTGTCCTTCACCTTCTCCAAGCCATGTACCTGCTGCCAAGCCATCGACTGTTTCGGAATTACTGACTGCAAGAGTCATTTTATAGGTCCCGCCATTAGTCCAATAAACAGAAACCCTCTGACTCCCTCCCAGAATTTTAGGTAAAGTATATGTAACATCGGCGCTGGTCAAATCTATATTTTTCAACAATTCATAGCGCTGCCATTTTAGCGATGTATAGGCCGTAGAATTATCTCCGATTTTTTCGCCATTTATAAGACTATCGGTAATGCCGGTGACAAAAACTCTCTGTCCCAATTCCAGAATGGGGTTATCAGATGTTAAGGTTGCATCACTTTTTAATAATTCTAATATAACTTTATCTTCAGTAGCCATATTGTCCTTCCTTTATTTCTGTTCCTGCAATAACAACGATGGTATTATTATCGTTGGAGTATTTTTCAATCTATTATAATTTGTATCTCCTTGAAAAAATCCATAAATAGTATTACTTAAATCAGAATCTAATACAACATAAAAGCATGTATAATCCGCAACTGTATCAAGAAATGTTTCCATATCTGTTTTCGTAGTAGGATTACGATATTCATTAAGTGGATCGGGTATTAATGTATACTGATTCACCGGATCTCGTTTATCAAAATAAGTAGCACCGGAATAAGCAGCCGCTTTATTTGATCTTCTTTTTATTTTATGTTTAGACCAGCTTATTTTATTATCCGGATGATTTGCCGGATAGAAACTATTACCAATATAAATTTTGCCAACTTCAGAATATGACCGTGTAGGATCGTACCAGTTTATCTGCACACCTCTCCCGGAAAAATCTGATGGCAATGCATATACTGTTCTTGTTCCGCTTAATGATACTGTAACAGACGCAGACATATTCCCGCCATAAAGGCCGGAGAATGTACTCGTTGCATCTGCTAATCTTAATGTAAGAACAGTACCCGAGGACATATTAAAACCGTCTATTACAAAATGTGTTGATGTCCCTGTCCCAATTGTTGCCTGTAACCAATTCTGATTTCCAAGGGAAGATGTTCCGGTATATCCAGTCGACCCGGTATAATCGGTATCCTTGTCATATCCTATAATAGTCATTACGCTGGAAGTCGCGTATGTATTATACAATGATAATGATGTTGCCGTACTACCTGTCCCGAATCTGAATTTATTATCTGTATTATCAAATTGACATGTTATATTATAGACCGTCCCCGATCTCATGGCAGTTTGAATTACTCCGGCAAGTGATGACCCGTCCGGATAAGTTCCGGATGCTGTAGTTGCCAGGATAACCGTACCGGTAGAAGTAGCTTTGAATCCTAATTTATCATTAATATCAGTAACGATAACATAGCCGGATTTCGTTCTCCATTTTTTACCGAGAATATCATTTTGCATATTCTCCGCTGGTAGTGTAGTTAATTCGGAACTTGGAGAAAGAGTTGCCGCATCAAAAAGATTATCATATAAGAATCTCATCTGACTCATGTTAATACTCCTAATACTTTAGGATTGATCCTATATTCTCCACGGTCCGATCCTTCTGTCATAAATTCAACAATACCATTAAAAACATTACGTCCTGCTATTTCAATATTCAATGCCATAGGATTGACAGTGATGGATTTTCCACCACCACCTGCTCTCATCGCTTCGAGTTCGCTTATATTATCAATAGTCTGCTGCGGAGGCATTATATATTCCCCGGATGTTACCTTGATCGTATTAGTATCGATCCCGGGTTTTCCGGAAAATACACCACCGGATATAAGGCTATCAACCGCGCCACCTCTAATCATTGGGATTGGCTGTGCTTTGATTGTAGCGACTTCCAATGCTCCTGTAATTCCTGCAGCAATTGCCATTGCAGCACCAGGAAAACCTCCTGGATCATAAAGAGAATGAATAATAGCAGATGCCGTATTCACTATTGCCATTGTTATTTGTATTGCCTTTTCTTTCTTTGCCAGAGTTTGTTTTATTTTTAATATTTTATCCGCCGCGTCTTTATCTGCCTTGACTCTGGAATCTGCAGATTTCTTGGCGAGTGTAGATTCTTTCATTGACGTTTCAAGTGCTGATATTTGTTTTTTTAATTCAGCTCTTTTTTTTGCGTCTGTTTCGGCGGCCAGATCTTTTTTTAATTGTACAAGTTTATTCTTCTGATCTTGTTTATCTTTATCTTTTTGAGCATCCAGAAAAGCCTGGTACTCTAATTCAGCTTGAGTTTTCGCACCATATTGTTTCTCTATTGCCGCAATCTGTGCATCAGCAGACTGACTCATTAGAGTCATTATAGATCCCATTGCATTTTTAAACGAACCTATTAATGAATCCATGAACCCTGACCAGTTATCCTTGAGATAGTCTGTGAATTTCCCCCATGAACTTTTTGTTTTTTTAGTAGTATTTTTAAATTCAGAAGCAAAAACATTGACGAACCCTTCCTGATCGTTCCAGAATTCATGTGATGCCTTTCCAGCTACTGCGGTTGCTTTCGGAAATTTAATTGTGAGATATTCAATAACTTCCTGGTGCGATAATCCTAAATCTTCAAGATGTTTTTTCTCTCTATCATATTTTTGTTTTTCTGTTTCCGAGGCCTTGATTAAAGCTTCGCGAATCATCTTTATTTCATTTTCTTTTAATCTGAGTACATTTGCGGCTGCCTGTGCATCGGCCATCTCTTTTGCTGCTCTTGCTTGTTGTTTGAGAAAAGCTTTTTGTTCCCGTGTCGCTTTATTCTGAGCTACAGCCTTTTCATTATCTTCAATTTTCTTTTGTTTTGTTGCATTACGTATCATTGCCGTAAGGCGACCCTGTTCATATCTAATATTAGATTCATATGATTGTTTGGCTATTCTCATCTGAGCTTTCGTTACTAATCCAGATTCTTCCAGCCTTTTATTACTATCTTTTTGTATATCCACAATCGCGTTTATTTTATCTCTCTGGATTTTAAGTGCTTTATTATAATCTTCAGTAGTTTTAAGATTCCCCTTCATCGCATCATTTAATAGATTTTGTTCTTCTTTCTCTGCTTTTAATTCATTTTTTAATTTGATAAATCCTGCTATTAATAATCCAACAGCAGCCCCAATAGCCGCGACCGGCCCAAGTGAAACAGACGTTGCAATGCCAAACAATGCCATAGCTTTCGTAACTTTCTGTACTATCATGACCGAGAGAATGGCAGTCCCCACACCCATTAAAATTTCCTTGAGTTGTATAATAGTAGTTACAATATTCTTTATAGCTTCGACAGTAGATTTTGCGAATTCTGCAAATCCTTCTCTATTCTCTTTAAGCCATCCTATCAATCCTGTAAAGATTTCTTTCATAGTTGGAAGAAGTTCATCGCCTACTGCAATACTGGTCGCCTTGAATGTTGCTTTTAATTTATTCCAGATAAAAGCCAATGTTTTTGATTGTTTCTCGAATGCAATAAAAGTTGGGGAACCTTCTTTCATCAATCCTGTTATTTTATCAACTTCCTTTCCAAGCCCCTTTGCAGCAACTACAATACCTGTCAACGCTCTAACATTTGGAAACATTTTCGCAAGATCAGTTGCGGGTAAGCTCCCAATCTTATCCATGACAGCTCTAAACCCATCTGCCTTGGCTGTCATTCCTCCCAATTCTTTAGTCAATGCATCCGATGGTCTAAGGAGCGCTGATATAACTCCGCGTAAACTTGTTATTGCTACACGTGTTTTGATACCGTTCCGGGTCATGATAGAAAGCATCCCGGCCATATCTTCTCCTGTCCCACCAGCGACACTCATAAGTTTCGCAACATTACCAATCACAGGAGCAAGTTCTGCAAAAGTTGATTTACCGAATTTTACAGTACTAAATAAAATATCGCTCCAATATTGAGCGCTTTTCGTAGCATCACCGAATGAATTCATAAGAGTAGTTATTGCATCAGCTGCAACTCCGGTATTTGTTAAACCTGCTTTCGCAGCCATTGCCGAAGTCTTCAGTACGTCCATTGCTTTTGCAGCCGGAATGCTTGCTGACAGAATATCGTATAAACCTTTGGCAAGCGCATCTGTAGATTCTCCATAAGACTGCGCAAGATCTAAGATTCCTTTTTTGAAATCTTTCATCAAAGGCATGGTTGTTTTATCAAGCATTGTAGAAACGTTTGCTAATGCTTTCTCGAATTTAGCCGCGTCGTAAGTGCCTTTAATAAATGCAGCGCTTACGGCAAGTAAACCTATTTTTGCAGCTCTCCCAATAGCTTTAAAAGTTTTATCTGAGGCTTTGGCGAATAGAGTTGTTTTTTTTGTAGCAGAATTAAGCCCGGTATTAAATCCTTTGGAATCAAGTCCAAGGACTACCATTAGTTTTCCAACTATCATAATAATAATCCTTGTCTTTCAAGATGCTCTACCAGGGCATCTCCACTCAGAGTTTCTGTTGATGATGATATTGATTTAAAGCCGAATTTCTTTTCCAACATATTCTCAACCTTTGTCATTATAATAACCGCGGGAGGCTCATCTTTCCAGCATGATAGCAATAATTTTACCTGCCTCCATGATAGTTCTTTTTCTATTCGATCAATAGTATATGCTGGATATGCCAATAATAACTTATGGTAAATTTCAAAATCTTCTAACCCTCCATCGCTTTCAGGGCCTTGTTGAATCTCTCCTGAAAAAAAGGGATTAACCAGGATAATTGATTCTGCCTTGCAATCTCTTTTATGATTTCAGTCAAAATACGAATGGATATATTTTCATCTACCCATTCTTTCGTTAATTCAACATAATCGGAATTCTTGTAACAGAATATCCAGTTTAGGATCTCCGTGATTTCTGCAAATATAATATCTCCATAACTTTGAAGCATATCAGACATTTCCATTTCGCTGATATCTTTCCCAGATAATTTCGATATTTTATCAACAATTCTTATGAGCTGTATACCGAAGTTTCTGACACGCCCGATTGACATCTCATTAAGAAGAAATTGTTTATCTTCTATTGATATAATCGTTTGCGCTTCGGACAATTTCTTCATTAGTTTTATATCTGCTTTCGAATCCATTCCCATTATTTCCTACCACCTCTTTAATATCTGCCTTTGGCAGTTCTGTTATTATTCCATCACTACAATCAAATAATTGCGGACGATCCAGTTTGTATACACTCATTAATGCGAGCTTATATTCTGCATTTTCCTCTGTTGTGGGAATACCATTATTACTAATAATAATCTCACGTCCTATTGGGATCCCAATAGTTTCACCATTTTCTTCATGCTCTACAATTCTAAGATCATCTTTCTTCCAGCATTCATCAATTCTTTTTACTTGTGGATATCTATCAATCCAATTTTTGAAACCAAAATCAACTCCGCATAAGAAAAGGGGACCATATCCCATAAAGTTTGCAACCTCAATTGCATTATTAACCACACAGCCTGCATTCAATATTGATGCTCCGATAAACGAATAAATAGAAGGTAAGATATTCTCGAAAAAATCAAATCCCATTAATTGTTCTTTAATTTCTTTCTCTATTTCAGGTAATTTTTTACCTTCAATATCTGGCATTGCATATAATTTCGCAAAATGCATCATTAGATAATATATTTTATTCCACTTCCATTTTCCAATAGCTTTCGGATCTGCCGATGGATGCGTAACTAATGTTGATCCGCTCCAGTTATATTCTGCAAGAAACAAATCCCAGGCTGTTTGCCCTGCATCGAATAAGCAAATATATTCTGGTTGATGCCCGTAATATTTTAATGTTGAGGCCATTGATTCAGGAGCGAAAATTATACCCTTCCAATCTTTCAATAAAGGTATGAGCTTTTCCAAACTTATACCGGCCCCTACTATTATAGCCGGTTCTCCGTCATGCTCTTTATGATGTTTTATTAAAGAAAAGTTTTTTTTATCTCTTATTATTTCCTTCTCTATATGATCATAATTCGCGTAGGAAGCCCATACCCATCTTTGAAACCAACTCCTCAAAACACCAGAGTTTCTGATGTCATGAGATTGTTTGGCTTTCTCTCCATATCTATACATTATGCCTCCTTGCTCCAGTGGCCTAATTGTTTAGCAACTGGCTTGGACAAGTCTGCAAGGATATGAAATGTCATTGGGATTCCCGCGAATGCATCAGCCATTGCAATTGCAATATCGGAAGCACCTATTTTTTTCGCTCTGTATGCATAAAACTGAACCTGTTTTCCGTCTGCGAGTTTATGAACGGCTCTGAATGATGCTTCAAAATCTGCAAGCTCTCCACCAATACCCATTTTTTCAACTGTAGCAGATTCGTTGTATTCAATATAAACAGTGTCTTGATCGTTTATTCCACCCCCAGAAATTCTTGCAACTGTTCCAGCTGCTCCAGTTGATGTAAAATCAGTTCCTTTAGTATATCCATCCGGCGTATTGGAAAAATCAGATTTCCATACCATAATTGTTCCGGTCATATATCCAGCCTGATCAAGAGTTATGTTTGCCGTTCCACTCAATTTATGCAATTCATTAAATCTCATTACAGTTGAGGTTGAGGCATCATATGCGACTGCATTAATTACCGGTGTTGTTGCAAATTGATTTGCTGCCGCGTAAACATATCTCAATTGATGTAATTTGAATCCAGAAATGGTAACATCAAGTTCCATTGTCTCGCCTGTTTTATGAGAACCTACATTCAGCCCTGTGTCTTCCTGTTTGGACTGAACAGTCTCTGTGCTATGTCGAACTACAAATGTAGACTTAGGATTACCCAATCTAACATCTCCCCAGTATATTTGTACCGGTCCGACTGGTAAAGTTTTCTCTACTGCCTGGCTCATATTATAGCCCTCCCATAATGTACATCGAATATCACGTTTTTGCCATATACATTAAATTCGTCATCAATTATATCTTCGGCGTCACGTAATAATATTGCCCTGAAGCCTGTCGTAACAGTATCAGGTTTTTGATTCAAAAGATATATGATTCTATTGATAATGTCTTCATATACATCGTCTTTGGACCATACATTTATTGATAAATTCCATAGCCCTTGTATTATTTCGGGGCCAATTGAATTGTCATTAATACCTGTCTGTAAATTTAAAACTGTTTCTGGAAAAGTAGGTTTGACCGGAGGCTTGAACCAATAAGTCTGGAATGGCTCGGTAGTCGGCGTTCCCATAAAGGCAATATAATTGCTATCATCTGTAAGCCTTTTTTTTATTGCCAACTTTAGCGCTTTCATTTTATAACCTTTTTTACAGCTGCTGCAAATAATGCTATTTGTGCTGGTCCGGTTTCAGTAAGAGCAGGTCCCATAAAAGGGAATGCCCTGCTATTCGGCCCACCTATTTCTACTCTTGTAGCATATTTTTCACCGGCCGTAACTTCTCCTGTTAATCCATTAACAAAAATTTTAACCTTTTCTGCATGGATAGAATTAACCAAATCAGATGAATGCGTATAAAATCTGGGATCAGCATGTGTCTTTATATCACCTGCAGATAACTGTGATGCAGCAATATGATTATTCTTTGCGTGTATCGCCACCAGATTCTGTGCTTTCTCCATCGCTGTTATTAATTCTGCTGCTGTGAATGTTTGTATGAGTTTTAGGTTTTGGTTTAATTCTGCTAATCCCTGCACCATCTTCGAGCTCCTTTAATGAATAATTTACACCTTTATAAAAAATGTAATTATCTCCTCTCTCTCTCGCCATCTCTATATGACGTATTGTTAATCTGCCCGGTAGACCATTCATCTGTTCTCCACCTTTTCGGTATATACCTGTTTATGGCCTTCGTAGTCAGCCACTTGCATAACACTATGATAATCCGTTTCACCGCTCTCAAAAATTCTATTTCCAACAGCCACAGAAGAGGTTGCTGGGAAAAATAAAAGATGAGTACTTTCAATTACCTTCCCTTCTATTTCTTTTTTATAAGCTCCGCTCTTAGGGAATATTAAAACAGTTGATGTTTCAATAATCTGATTAATCTTTACCGGATATACCGAACCGCTACTGTATGTTGAAATAAAATTCTTAACAACTACAACAGTCCCGCTCTGTAATAAATTATCAGTATCATTTGACCAGCTCATCCGGTTGCATTCCCTATATATTCACTGTCATCGACGCCGAATTCATTTATATCGAATGCGATCTCTCTTATATCTTCGAAAGGCTCATCCTGTGCCTGCGCCATAAGTGATTCACGCATTTTATTCAATTGCTCCAAATACGTTCCTACTTTAACTGATTTATCACCAATCTTATAATTACCGACGACACTGGTGTCATCCAGTATCGCCGAAATTCTTAAATCAATCTTAGCTATCAGTTCTGTAGGAGTTGCCATGTCTAAGCGTTCCCCTTGACTACGTATCTATTGCTCACTGCACCGCATCCGCCATAATAACTGACCTTGAATCTTTCGACAATATCAGCACTGAATGCCTGTTCGCTTGCTTTCCCCTGATGCTCAACCTGGATTGGCCATACTTCGGTATATACAAACTGTTTTTTGAAATCACCAATAAACCACGCGGTTGTTGCTAACTGCTGATCAATAAATGTGGTATCAAGTGCCTGGAGACCGGTATAGATATTCTTGACCCCTGCAGGCAAATTCGCTTTTATCGCCTGTCCGGAATAACAGATCTGATTTGCAGCGCTTTTGAGACTCATCGCTGTGAGCAGGAATTTTGGTGTTACCCTCATTGGCAGACCCTCTTCGTCCGTAAACTGAGAGAACAATGCCATTGATGTGTCAATATCGGTTTCATCTACAAGAGCTTCTGCTCCGAGATTGTCCAATGTTCCGGTGGTATATGGATCGTTAGAAGTATTACTATACAGAGTCGTTGCTGTCCCTGCAGGTCTCCATGCCGCTCTCAATCCCGTACTGGTCAATTCCAATACAGCATTCATAATGGTTTTTTCATGAGATGATTTTGCAGCTTCACCAATCTGCTGTGCTCTCAGCATCATTTGGCCGGTCTGGTCGAACATGATCATTTCTTTTGTGAGAGAAATAATGCGACCAAATTTTACATTTTTGATCTTATGATATTTCTCAGTAATTGAGCCCTCTTCATAATCAATTCCCTCCAGGACTTCTTTCATTGCATTATCTGCGCCAAAGCCAACAATAGTTTCGTCCTTAACAGAAGATGGAACTTTGGTTACCAACTGGTCTCCTATCCCATATTCAAGCGTGTAGGCTTCCTGCACTTTTTTGTTTATGAGTGCCCCGGTAATTTTAGGGAATGCGGTTGTTGATAATGCCTCTGCAAATTTTATATCCTTGATAGGACCGCCACCTATAACATTGCTTCTGTTAAGGCTCGGCTGTCCCATAGCCTCCCACAATGCCTTTAAGGAAAAATCATCAGGACTGATTTTCCCTTCGTTGATGAGATTAATCATTCTTATGGCGAACTTTTTTTCTCCGCCATTTTCGTATAAAGCTTTCATGCTATCTCTGTTCATTTATTTCTCCTAGCTCAATGCTATATCTTTCTGATAAACACCAGGCAAGAATCGAACGAGTACACTGGTTCCCGCTGTAGTGAGCGCCTCTGCACATACCGCGACAACATTAGTTGCCGTTGCCTGTAGATCTGTTATAGTTTTTTTAACAACTGTCTGTGCCCCGCCAATTACATATGGCTGACCATATACTTGAGTCGCACTTGCAACAATCATTTCGAAAACGGTACCATACCCAATTTCATCTACTCTGATTTCCTGATCCGAAGAATCAGTTGCAGGAGATGCATCCATTGCAATTCCTATTAAATCATCCGCATTCGCTGATGCAGTAACAGGAGTACATTTACCAGTTGATTGTATAATCTCTACCATATCTCCCTGTTCAATAGCTACTGTTCCATTTTTTTTGATCCGGCTGGTTATTTCTGGACCACGTCTATAACGGTATTTGTTACTCATGTTTTACCCCCGATCCTTTGCGGCTTCGATCATCATTTTATCAAAATCCTCATCTGGTATTTCATCTTCATCTGATTCATCGATCTTCTTATGATCGCCCATATCTTTTACGCCCTTTTTCTTGGGAGCAAGTAGTTTCCGATCTTCGATGAGTTTCTTCACGGCTTCATCGTCTTTAGCCTCGGATAACTGTTCCCTAAAAATTGGTGTAATCAGTTTTGCATCAATTTTACTTTCTTTGATAAGCTCATCAATTTTAACAGCTCTTTCCGCTGCTTTTTCTTTGACATCAAACTCATCAATTTTCTGTTTCATAGTTTTGTTTGATTCTGTCAGATCTGCAATCTGTTTTTTGAATCCATCCACCTCTTCTTTTGTGGACATTTTGTCCATGATAGCCTTGTTTAAACCTTCTACCAGATCCGGTCTGTTTTCAAGGATACTCTGGATACTCAAATCCTTGTAATCCATAAAATCTCCTTCCTCTTCATCAATATAATTATTATCGGACTCAAACATATTTATGGTTGATCCGGGTTCTGTGACAAGATCGGCGCTGAATAATTGTTTCAATTCGAATGCTTCGGCAATCCCCGTCTCTTTATCATAAGACATTCCGCCATTAGCGACAATAGATAATCCAATTTTATCAGATATCTCCATTATTGATTCAATAAACGGCGCTTGATGTGTAAGATATTTTATATCAGCCTTCGGTACTCCGTTTTCCATCCTTCCGTTTTCATAATATCCTACGATATCATTTGTACTTCTTACCCCATGATGTTTTTTTAATTCTTCCTGACTGACATGATTATTATAAAATTTTTTACCGGTAATATTTGAAGCAACTGCTCTTCTGAATTCTTCAGAGAATCGAGTACCTTTACTTCCGGGGTAGTACAGATTGCTGGACGTTTCTCTCAATAATACGACCCCTGGAATAATACGATTCTCTTTATCAATAACACTCTCTTTGAATTGTCCCGATATTGAAGCTTCATTAATATTAATAATCTTTGCCATATCTTTGTTCTCCCTGAATCTACCAATATTAAATTCTTTGAGTAGTTTTGTTATTTTATTTCTTATTTCTTTAGGAATAACCATTGGGGATCCGGTTCTTGCACCACCTATTGCCTGGGAAATAGCTCTAAGCGCATTCAGATTAATAGGGCCTGCTTTTCGATACATTCCGGTATTCGGATCTATCCCGCCGGCGCCTTCGCGATAAGGCAAATGCCATGTACTTTTTTTTAATCTATCCTCAATCCATAAAAAACATTGAGATGGTAATTTGGTCTTATCAATAAGAGCCCATGATCTATTACTGGCATCACGCTCTAATATTTTATTGACTTCTGCATTAAGCCAAAGGGCAAATAAAGTATTATTAGCTGCCCGATCCATTATCTACCACAATTTCTTAAGGTGTCTGTTTTTTTTCACCTCAATTCTCCCTTCGTTACCGTAGGCGATTATAAGCCCTGATTCGGATTTTATAGGCTCGCCATATGATTTTACGATATAGTCAAGCACTTTTTTATGCCATCCAGCAATCAATTCTTGCCTTTCTATTTGCAATTTAACTTTCTCTTTATTAATATCGGCAATTTTTTTAATTCGCTGTTGTTTCACTTCCAGACTCTTCCCCGGAATGATATTTTCAACATATGCCAACTGACTTCGATTCTTATTCATTTCATCAAGGACCTTGTCAAATCTATTGGATAATGCTCCGGCAATTTCAACCGGGAGGGTTCCGTGAACCATACTTAATTTTTCTTCGATGATTGTAATTTCTGCTTGACTCATTCCTGCAACTGATTTCGTCTTTACATCTGCCATGATTTTCTCCTATTTTTCCTAATTTATTCCTACTATCATATTTTGTCAATATCAATTAATTGCTCTATCGGGACCAGCGTAATATAACATTGACAATTTGCATGGGAAATTGGCAATGCATCAGGAGGATAGACGCCATCACCTAATCCATATAAATCGCTCTGTTCGTATTCATCACATTCTCCCGATGTACATATTCCGTGCCCTGAAGTTCTATGCCATTGTATCCCCTTTACCCATTTTTTCTTTCTGGCATATTCAGCGGTCCCCTCTCTATATGCTCTCGTTACCTCTGTTCGAATTAACCTATCCATATTTTTGTAAGCTGATTTATATCGCCCTCGGCCTGGAGGATTTTCTTTATAGAATTTCTTCCAGTATTTTTTCCTCATATCTGCTTCGGGAAGATATAGAAATCCCCGAATATCATTCATAATTTCGCCGATGTACTTACCTTCAACATATCCGCGTGCAATCATTCTTCGAATTTCCTTATATGATGTATCATGTAGATCCCAGATCTTAGTTGACAATGTTATACCGCGATATCCTCTGATCATTTTCCCTAATGCCCTGCGCCAGACTTTATCGAACACGTCTGCAGTCATTCCTATTTTTGCACCTGACTTTAGGGCTCCCTTGAATATAGATACAGAACCCTTTGTATCGATTAAAGAAGTCCTTATGCTTTTACCGATTAATGATTGTGCTGATTTCGTTAACTTGCTGTTTAAAGCCTTTATTTCTTTTTCAATTGGTTTGAATAGTGTACCTAATCTCTGTGACCCTGATTGATCATAGGTCGCTATTAAATTCTGTATTTTAGCAATACTCTTCTTATATGATTTTCTATATTTTTTCAGTTCTTCTGTTAATGCTTCCTCTTTTAATTTCTGGCTCTTGATTATCGCATTATTTATATCGGCAACATATCTCATTATATTCCTCTCACTTTTTTATTCCTGTGCCATAGCCTTTTTCTGTTTTTCAATCGCAAGATCTTCTTCTGTTTTACCAACACCAGGGCCACCATCATCTTTCTCCTGTCTATCAATCATTCTCTGCTCATCTTCATAGTTAAGATCGAGATTCGAACTTGCAGTAGCATTAGACAGCCATCCCTGATTTGCTTGTAATATATAGGCCTTAGTTTCCTTTTCAATATCTCTTGAAACGAGATCAGGGAAAGTTATACTACATTCTGTTGATATTGGCTTTCTTATTGTTGTTTCTTTTATAGTCCCATCTGACTGTACTTCCTTTTCTATAATATTTTCAAATGCTGGTACTCTATTATTTTTAATGGCATGTTCAATAACGCGTGCAAACATATCTCTAAACGCCTCAGCAAAATAATCCTGCCAATCTTCGAACTCCATTACGCCAGGACCTTCTGCAACCATTGTGCTCGCATAATTGCTATTACTGGCATCACTGGTAACCATGAATTCCGGCATTCCGGATCCTGCTGCAATAGACAATAATAATGCTCTTCCGTCTTTCTGCACATCTGCAGCCTGGAGATTAGGAGATTTTAATTCATAATCTATATTCTGATTTGTGGTTATTACGCTTATATCCTTTGGAGCTCTATGCAATGATGTCCCATCGGGATTTTTCTTTTGCAATGTCGGATAATCAGTCGCAACATTAGCAGTCTGAGTCGGAGTTCCTTTAACTTTTTTAATTAAAGCGACAGTGTTACGAATCTCATTGAGTTTCATTCTATCCATCATCCATTTTTTATACATAGATAATAATGGTAAAATCGGCTCATAGTATGATCTTCCGCGCAGAACATCACTATCTACCATAATTTTCAGATGCTGTATAGAATCGGCTGGTATTGGTTTATTTTTATAATAATAATTTAATACTTCTTCTATATCGTTTTTATCTGTCTCTATACCATCATTTATATTACCCGAGATCATAGCTTTATTATCAGGATCAGCAATCAATGCAGGATTCATAAATCTGATTTTTATAATGTCACCGTCATCAAAATATATCAGGAAAACTTCTCCATCTCGCATTGTTCTACGTACTATTTCTTTTTTCCGTAATACCATCTTATTTACTTTCCAGAATTCCTTCCATACTTCTTTTACTGCAGGTACAGTGCTAATCGGCTCTATACCGAATCCATGTCCTGATACATATTTTTCAAATAGCCGGATTATATTTCTTCCATGAGCTGATTTGAAATATGTCTTAATTGATTCGGTTCTTAAGAGATCCTGTTTGTCAGGATCAAGTCCCTTCTCAGTGTTACTCCCTATTAACTGCCAATCCGCCGCATCTGCTTCAGGGAGTATATAATTATTACCTTCTGTAATATCACCCGTTTGTTCAATCAAAGATTGTCTTATCTCAGCTTCCTTTAATGCTATTTTATTATTTATCTGTCTGGTTTTTATTCGTTCAAACATATTTGCCCCTTTATTATTACAATATCGACAATTTTAAAAATTTACAACTCTCTGGTGAGCGACTACTACAGTGTAGTAATACAGTTAAATGTATAAGTATACTACATTGCAGTATAACGTCGTATAGCCTATTCTCAGGAGGCTGACGTAGTATAGTGTTTTTACTATATGATTCTAGACTAGTTATACACAACTTATACACATGTAACCGTGTCTATAATCTCTAATATATCAATTATATAGTATAAATTTGGCTTAAAGTCAGTGGATTGCTTAGACGATAACTACTTAACATATGTACAGTAGTTTTATAAAATAAAACACTAAACAAGTGTAAAAAGTTATTTATTTATTTGACATATGTACCTAATAGGTGTATACTATTAATATGATTAAGAAAGAGGAGAACAAAATGAACAAAGAAATTGCAGAGATTATCGTAAAAGAAAGTAGCCATAATTGCAAATTATGGGTAAAAGAAGAAGACGGAGAGATAAAAAAACTTCGTGTGTATTTTGATAACAGGGGATATGCCTCTGTTACAGATAGAGGAGTAGATATCGATAACGTTAAAGCTTCCAACTTTATGGAAGTGAAAGAAATTGTAGAGGCTGCAGGATATGAGGCATATAGATTTTAATAACCCAGGACAGGGTGTATTTTATTTTAAAGAAGAAAAGGAGAAAATCATGAGAAAAATTTTAAATGGTTTCCGTTATGATACGGAAAAAGCAATCCTAATAGGGACTGCAGAACCTAATCCCTATATAACTGATCACAGTTATTGGTATGCGGGACTATATGTGACAAAGCGATCACATAGTTTTTTCATCGCCGGACGAGGCGGCCCGATGTCCAGGTTCGGACATTCGACCGGACAGAATGAATGGCCAGGAGGATCTGATCTGATCCCGATGAGCAGAGAGGAGGCTCGGGAGTTCGCAGAACGATATCTTGAGCCTGAAGATTTTGAAAAGTATTTTGAAATCGAAGAAGCTTAGTTTATAGCCCTCAACTGAGGGCTATAAAAATATATCATCACTATCATCAAGCGCATCGCTAAATTCCTCTATATACACTGGTGGTTCATATAAGCAATATACACAACTATCACCTTTATCGGGAGATCTACCAAGTCTTTTTTTATACTGATCTTTTGGCTCTGCGATAATTCTTCCATCGCTTTTTATACTATACTTCAAACCTGTCAAATCTTCAATAAGCTCTGGATCATTCGGAATAGAGATTGCATTCCCTTCTTCATATTGGTGTTCAAATAATTCTCTGGCACACCACCACATTTCAGCTCTAAGATTAAAGAATTTAATATCATCAAATGCTTTTGCACTGCTATCCAATCCTATAACTGGCTGTCCTAATTCAGCAAGTCGATCAAATACTCCAGCCCCAAGTCCACATGCATCTACTTTAATTAAATCAGATTCATCTATAATATTCCTAACTATCCCTACTGTCTGCATGGTATTTTTCTTGCCCCAGGTTTCTTGTTCCTGTATTATCTTCCCAACCTTTTGAGTTAATACACTAATATCATTGCCCATCCTTGCAATATCTAAGCCATAAGATTTTGATGGATTTATATTTTCTACCTCAGTATCGACCGCGCTTTGGACCCATGATAATGGTATAAGATTATTCTCGCCTGAAGTTGAAAACTCTCCCAGTATTTTAGTTTCCCATAATTCAGGCCGTTTAATTTCCCATAATTTCCGCTTATCTTTAATATCTATTTCATTAGTAATTTGGATGCTATCTTGTAATTCCTTAGGCCATTCAGTCCCCTTTTTAGGTTTGCCGTAATTATATAGATCTTTATTTATATATTTCTGTTCAGCCGGATAATGTGCCGGATTAACAAATGGTGAATCAAAGGCAGAAAATTGAATACAATTCCATGCTGATCGTTCTTCAGAATGATGTTTCCTAAAAGCACATTGCTGATCGGCTCCATCTGTTGTACTGAGTTCTAAAACCCTGGCCTGACCTCCTGTCATTGATCCCTCAACTGCATCGAATAACCAGGATTCTAATCCTTTGGCTTCATCTAATATCCATAAAATATTAGCATCATGGAAACCTTCCATTCTGTACGGTTTGTCTGTACTAAATCCGAGCATATACCAATCAGGCTCTATCCTGATTTCCTGCATATTACATCTACCTATAACTTTGTCAGCATTATTACTACTAAGATTTTTCCTGTATATGCTTCCAATCTCTTTCCATAAAAGATTTTTTACTTGAGTATTTGTAGGAGCTGTTGTTATTATAATTGAGGGTTTATATAAATTTAGAAATGTAACTCCTAATGCAGCTGCCGACAAAGTTTTTGAAATTCCATGGCACGCCCTAACCGATGTTCGTTTATTATTTTGTACTGACTCAATTATTAACCGCATACCGGACCATGTTTTCAGCATACAAACATCTTCTATAAAATGATCCCAATGGTCTCTATAATAAATTAGCCTGTCTGCAAGGTCATCCTTTCCCATTTTTCTTATTCATTCGTTCTTTATATGAATCATGTAAATCCTGCATAGTATGGCTGGCATTCAAATCTACTTCTACTTTCTGCCCGAATGTTTCTTTATCAAATACTTCCAGAAACCATTTAGAGGCTCGCCAGTCTTTATTCCCTGCATCCATTATTATTCGTTGATGTTTTTTTATCGCTGCTGCTTTTCCCCTATAAATTATATCAGAAAATGAAAGATATTTTTTCTCGGATTCATTTAATTTATCGAGTTTCTTTTTTTTATTCTGTATTTGTTTTAGTAATACATCGCCTTTTCTTCTCCAATCTACCCATGTTCCCTCTGGTATTCCCATAAATGTAAACACGGTTTTTTGGAATTGGCCTTCAGATAGTAATGCTTTGATTTGTGCTAACATTTCCCAGGTCAGCGACAAAGGTCTCCCGGAGCCGGAACGCATTTCGTCCTTGATAATTTGAGTGTATTTTTTCAATTCCATTTTCTGTGATCTTGTCATGTTATTATCCTATTTAAAATATCTTGGTAATATTCTCTCTCCCATTCGATACGACCTATCCCATTCCCTTGTGTCCCATTTAAGCAATCGACTCTAATTCTGTATCTATCATATCTACCACCTCCTGTCATAGCATAATTAGGATGTATTGGTAAATTATACATTTTTAGATAAACAAATATTTCCCATGTTTTCCATAAGGAAATAGGGGCACATGTATTTTTTGTCGTATGTCCATAATTCATATATCGTAAAAGTCTTTTGTTAGATTCTTGATTTCTAATACCCATAATTCTTCGCCCAAAAGCATGATTAACTCCATTGGCTATTCCGTGGAAAAGGAGAGAATCTCCATTTTTATCCAAGAATGGTGAAAACCCAGAATGTCCATAATCTGCTACAATCTCATGATATGGAAAATCGAATTGTTTTAAAAAACAATCTCTTACCTTTTTACAATAAGGATTTTCCATAGGTGTTTCTTTAATCCAAACCATAGGAAGAATAGCACCTGCCTGATAACATAAATGTGCAGTGACTACAGAATCTTTCCCCCATGATGTAGAAATATAAGATTTGTTTTTTGCAACTTCTTTAATTTCATATATTGCTCTCTGTATTTTTTCTTCTTTGAAATCATTGACTTTTATATCATCAATTTCTTCCAGTTCCTCCCATAATTCAAGATCTTCTTTTGTATGTCTATCGGTCTTTATTAACATATAAATAAAAAGCCTCTCTCTTCTTGGATTGGTAAAATTAAAGATAAATCATTTATATACCTACTTACAGTTGATCTATTAACTCCAAGTCTAATTGCAATTGTAACACGTTTTATTCTACTATGAATTAACATTTCTTCAATTTTCCTGCATCTTAAATATTTTGTTTGAAATCTTGAAAGAGTCCCATAATTAGATTGTTTTAATTCTCTCATATAATCTAACATGGAATTGCGATTTCCTTAAATGTTTCAGGGTGCCAATATGGGGGAAACGCCCCACCATAAGAATGCCTAAAACCATAATAATTTTTTACAGCTTCAAATTCCATTGTTTTCATTAAAATTTTCTTCCCCTGATACATTGCAAAAATAGAATAATCTTTTTCCTGCTCTTCATATTCCCATGATGAAATTACACCATAACCTATATTTCTGGCATGCCCTAAAGCTATTATTTTTTTTAATAGTTTATTTATTTCTTTTCGATCACCACGAACAAACCAAGATATTTTTTGTATCAATCTAATCCTGAGTGGTACAAATCTTGCTTTATATGGCCCTGAGGAAGTTAATAGTTTTTTTCTTTGTGTCGGATGTAAAATTGTAGCCATTAAATCAGTATCAAATCTTTTTGCTTGATGATCATTCCATTCTGCTCTTGTTTCTCCCAAAATTGGATTACTACAACAATAAATATTATGGCCGTTAATTGTCCTCCTTGCTAATGGAATTGGTGGCCGTTCAATTTCCGATATTGGAATATTACGAGTTAATTTTTTAGAATGTTTCATTCCCATTCTAAGAGAAAGTTCAAATTCCAAAAGACTGTCAATTTGTGGTGCGTCCCCACACATTGGGGACGCAAGATTTACAGTGACTTTCCAGTTTTTAATCATATCAATAATTCCTCTTTTGTAGGAAAAGCTTTTCTTAACCAGCCTTTGAAGTTCTCCTTATTTTCAGTGACATGATTTATATAATCCTTAACCAACTCAATAGGGTCTTTTTCGCTTCCAAACCAATCGATAAGACCTTCAAGCCAATAATTTGTTTTTAGTTTTCCATGTCCAATTCTTGCTGAACCTCCAATAGTTCCCCCTGTATTCTGCCATAATGCCAAACTATGTAGAGCTGCACCAACTTCTAGCGGTGATACATTGTATAACGTAAGATTATGATAAAATAATGATCCGGGTATAATTGTTTCACCGTTATATATCATTAGATTTGTTTTGACCTGATCGCTTATATTTTTTATCATTTCTGATGCATCTTTCATTTTTCCTGCTTCACCTCTCGTATATTGATATTTACCAATAAAATATTGCGCTGGAAAAAGTTTTTCATCAGGTACTTTGTAATTACCAATTTGTTTTTGGATAATATCTTGATTTTCTTCACAACACAATAGTCCTCTAGAAACAAATAAAGAACCACCTATAACCTGATTTTTTAAGCTCCCTCCAAGTAATCTAAAAAGAGGTGAAAACCTTTGCATATCTGCAATCAAAGGAATATTGTCACTAGTAGAAGATTCGGAAAGACTTCCTCCTGTAAACATATAATTAGCTTGATCGATTGATAATTTACCTCTCATTTCTAATTGATCAACAAGATACATAGCCCCTGGTTCTCTAATCATTTTATGTCTTAAAGCATTTCCTGATAAAACTGGAATATCTTTAACTTTCCCATTATGAAAAACTTTTTCACGATTGATAATAGATTCATTCCCAGACACTCCCATCATGTGGGTTATAGGAGAAAGCGCTTCAGATAGCATATGTATTTTTACAGTTCCTATTTGTTTCATTTCTTTACCGCCTTCTTGCTATTCCATAATTGTCGAGAATAAACGAGAATTATATTATGTTTTTTCTCCATCATTTTAAGAAAACTTTCTTTCCATTCCTTAGGCTTTAATTCCATAGAATCAAGAAAATATTCTAATTCCTTACAAGCGGCAACTTTGCCTGGATCAGCTTTAATATATTCGAGAATTAGATTCACAAATTCTTCATAATCGCCACCACATTTTTTCACCGATGATATGATTCCATTTCCAATCCTTTCCCATAAAATCTTTCTGTCAAAATCGTCAGAAAATAATCTAGGTAAAGTCGAGCAAAACCTGATCGCTTCTTCTTTGATTATTTTCCGTTCCATTTCCGGTAAACTTCTCGATGGGTCCTTTAACCCCGCAAGCTTCTGTCTGAATTCTGCTGCTGATAATAATTCCATTACTTTCTTCCTTTCCGGGGCACAACCATGCCGCCAGCTCTCCTAATGGGGAGGCATAAATTCCTAACCACTCAACGAGTGGTATTTCTGAACTATATAATTCAATTATATTTTTATAATTTATAAATTTGTCAGGAGTTTTCAAAGCTATTTTTCCAATCGCTGCAGAAACAATAATTGCTTTTTTAAGATATCCTTTTAGTAATTCTTTATTAACATTTATTTTTTTATCTTCAAGAAACAAAGCATAATTATCTCGATCGTAATTAACGGGGGTCCTAAAGATAAGTTGTTTTTTCCCTGAATCTGTAAGAATAATTGAAAATGGTGGTGCGGGAGGATTTATACATATTCTTCTTAATACTCGTAGATGTTTTTTTGTCATTGCAATTTTTTTGTTTTCCGTCAATACCCATGAGTATATTCGAGGTGCACCACCTCTCCCCGTTTTTATAGTTCCATCAATTTGCCTTGTTTTTGATAAACCCCTTAAAGAATCCACGCAACAGCCACAGACAAAATTACTTCCTGGATATTTGACTATATCTCTATTCGTAAATGTATGTTTAACGTATTCTTTTTTTGTATATGTTTCATCGCAATCCAAGCCGCAATAGAAACATTTATTATTCCCTGGATTATATTTTTTCTTATTAAATAAATATGATGCAGTTTTCATAATTCCATTTTCTGTGATCTTGTCATGTTTTCTCTCCTGTTCTCATTTTTTATCTTTTTATACTTTTTTGGAGTAAATCTATTGACATTTGCTTCAAATTATGTATAATTATAGACATGGATATATTGATATCAATTAAACCAAAATTTGCTAGAGAAATATTCAATGGGACTAAAAAATACGAGTTCCGTAAGAGATGGACAAAAAAAGATGTTGAAAAATGTATAGTCCATGTTTGCGGAGTTGGGACAGTGGGAGAGTTCGAAATAGAATCTATTTTAATAGATACTCCCAAGAAAATATTTGAAAAAACATGGCTAGAGGGTGAAATAGATTTTAATGATTTTACTAAATATTTTTTCGGTAAAAATATAGCACATGCAATTAAAATAAAGAATCCTATTCTATATTCGGAAGTCATAAAAACAAAAAATATTCCGCAATCATTCAGATTCATAAGATAACCTCGACTTTTTAATTTTTTCAAAACTCCAGCTATACCTTGCTGCTGATGACTGTTTTTTTATTGTAGATCGTTTAGTCCGCTGTTTAGATTTATGACCTTTTGCAATACATTTCCATATAGTTTTATCTATAGAATTATAAAGACTTGTATTCGAAAAACTGACAATAGGTCTTTTGCCTTCTTCAAAAAGGACATCCGTAGCCAATTCATTTAATATTGCGCCGAGTCCTATACCTTGATAATCCGGTAGGCATACCAATCTATGTCCTCCATATCTTCTTTTTTCATTTTTTTTATATCTACCCATCCTATATAAATATGAAGTAAAAGCAACTGGTCTATTATTTATAAATGCAATAAACTGTCTTGATGCTGGATGAATTTTTTCACTTAAATAATGATATCTCCTAAAAATACCCCACCATCCTCTTTCTTCTTTAATTGTAAGTTTGATTTTTGGTCTAGGTTGAAGATGCCCCCTGGCGAGATATTCCATTTTATTAGTATCAAATATCCAATCAGGTTGTAGCCAATCAATAATATCATCATGACAAGCAATTGCAATAAATTGTTTATTATTATTTCGTATATATTTTTGTACTACATGAGATGTGATTCTCGCAACTGTTCTATCTACAACCGATGTAAATTCATCAAATACAAAAAAATCTTGTTGAAATAAATTAAGCGCTAGATTTGCACGCATTTTTTCACCATTCGATAATGTATGATATTCCTGTAACCATAGGGGGGGGGAGTTTAGACCCATTTTTGATAAACAATCGGTAATTTCTTTCACATTCGCATTATCTGGGAAATTCCCAATTATGGATTTATCCTTTTTATATTCAACTACTTTTTGAGTCGGCCACAATTGATCCATTATCGTAGTTTTACCTGTCCCAGAACTACCAACAATTAAACCAATATTCCACTTAGTATTTTCTATTGGTATTTCACCAATAAATCTATTTACCAGATGCTCTGGTTTTAAAGTAAAACTATCGGCAATGATTTTATCATGAAAAGTATTTTTTATTTCTGATTTTTTTAATACCTCAAAAGTCGGCATTTGAATCCTCTCTTCTCAAATTCTTTAAAAAGTATTTTTTGTTCTTTTTCTGATTTTACTTCAATAATAATTTCTATTATATCTTCATCAATATCCAAAGAATCCTGTTCTATATTTTCCTGTTCTAATATTTTTAAATCAATCTCATCATTCGTAAATCTTAGCGTCTCAAGTAACTCATCGTCAGCATCAATACTTGATAAAAAATCTGTTAAACCATCATGATCAAATTCACCGTACTGAGAGGTTATATGTAATAGTTTCTCCTTTGCCTCTGTTTTGTTTTTCGCCTCAATATAAACTATAGGGATGTCCGGGATAGCATATCCATCTTCAGCCAGACTGGATAATGCTAAAGCCCTTTGATGTGCATCAAGAATATATTTCTTTTTTCCTGACTGCCATATAAAAGCTGGAACAGTAAATCCATATTTGATTATAGACTTTTTTAACTTCTCTAAATTATCATTTGAGAGTATTTTCAAATGTCCTTGGAATGGTACGAGTGTTTTATAATCTACATAATCGGTTCCTTCACAAGTAATTTTGATTGTTTTCATAATCTCTTAATACCTTCGAAGGCTTTATTAAAATCTTCTATAGTTTGAGGATAATATCCCAGCCATGTAATCACCTTGTTCCAGAATAATCGTTCCAGATTCCAGTCAATACTCATTTTCATTGGAGTAACTTCTACGGGGAGCATCATGCTTGTATCAATTTCCAGAGTTTTGAATATTTCTGGTTCTTCCTTCCCTGATAACCAATATTGTTCATGTGAATATTTTCCAGAATATTTTTCCATAAGCTTCTCATATTTATAATATGCGGATTTCATTTGGATACTCGGTACGAATCCCCATGCAGCTGTAAAACTGCTGAACCCACCAACTCTGTCATAATTCTCAGGATTTTCTTCGGCTCTCAATCCATCAATCAGTATCTGTGCGCACTTGTTACTGACAAAAGGGCAATCCCCGGATATAGTCAATACTGCATCAAGATTGAATTTGTGAATAGCCATAAAATCACGTTCAAGAAGATTATATTCAGGACCACGGATAATATCGGCCTCTGCATCCACAGCGACTTTTACAAGGTCATCATCCGCATCATTGTCCGTAGTTGCCAGGATAACATAATCCAATCCGTAAAGTTTTCTGAGTTTTCCTATGATTTGTTCTATCATTGTTTTGCCACCCAGTTGGCCAAGGTGTTTTCGAGGATATCTCGACGATGTACTACGTGCTGTGATGATACTCCCAATTTTCATACATTTCTCCATATTTTTCTATTTATGATATGACCAACTAATGCACGAGATACATTGTAATGATTTGCTATTTCTTTTTGAGTAAAAATTGGATAAAGAAATCTTATTTCCTTTATTTGTATTGGTTTAAGTTTAAATCCTTTTTTAATAAGTCTCTTGTTATTAGCATTAACCTTTGGAGTTACCCATCTACAATTTTCGGGTTCATAATTCCCATTATTATTAATTCTGTCAATTTGAGCTTCTGGAAAAGGCTTATCTCCCATATCAGAATAGAATGCAAGAAAATTATTTTCCCATCTCTTACATACTGTTATTCCTCTTCCACCATAGTTTTTATTATTAAGATTATTACATCTATCTTTCATACCACACCATATCTTATAAATAATGGTTTTGCTTTTACCATGTCTATTCCCAGTATAAAATATATCTCCATGTCTTAATAATCGTGAATAATGCATTGAACATAGTCCTTTTCCACGAGCTGGGTTATTACAATTTTCAATTTTACATTTTTTTTCTGTTTGTTTAATTTTTATAAATAAAGGATCTTTATGCCTTTTCCATCTGGTATAATGTTTTATACACCATCTTCTTCTTTCAGCAATATTATCACAATCTTCAACTTTACATATTATCATACTGCCTCCATTGCTGTATGTTTATCCTAATATAATTATTATCGGCAAAAATAACAAGAGTGTTATTCTTGATTATATCGTAATAATATTATCCTTTTATGGTATTAGCAAATAGTCCTTGTAAATAATATTTTTGAGTAAATGCAAAGACCAATAATATTGGAGCGAACGCAAACGCTGCAGCCGCAAATGATAATCCATAATCAGGCTTTAGCGGTTCCATGATGGCTTTGTGTAATAACATCACGGCTGTTCCCACTGGTAAAGTATATAATTTTTCTCTACTTACTACAATCATTTGCCAGAGAAAATTCCCCCAGGTCCCTATAAACTGAATCAGTATCATAGTTATTATGGCCGGAGATGATAGCGGGATAATAATCCGAAGGAATTTCCCAATTTCTCCACAACCGTCTATTGTTGCAATATCCAGATATTCATTAGGTATTTTACTCAGATATTGTCGGAAGAAAAATAACATGAAAGCTGATATCCCGGAGGGAAGCCACATCGCAAATAATGTATTATATAATCCAAGCCACCGAATCAAAAGGAAAGATGGAATCAAGGTTATCTGTCCTGGTATTATCATAGTGAGTAAAAACATATTGAACAAAACTTCTTTTCCCTTAAATCTTTTCTTTGCGAATGCATAGCCAGCCATAACATTAATCGGGATAGTAAGAGCAACAGAACACAGAGAAACTATTATAGAATTCCTCAACCACTGCCATACCGGATATTGAAACAAAGCCCTAAAATTATCAAGATTCATATTTTTTGTTATCAGAGCAGGAGGTATTTTCATGAGCCCAACAGTATCTTGGAACGATCCTGATATCATCCAGATAAGAGGAATTAACAGAATAGCAGCGATCATGATTACTATTGTGAATCCGATATATTTCATTTCAATAATTCCTTATCGCATTTACAAATAATAAAATGACAGGCATTTGCAAGATCGGCACATTCACGGCGTAATAGTTCAGCGTCAATATATCGCTCCTCAAGTTCATATTTTACTTCTGAGAATTCTTCATAGATAAGATTTTTTATTTCCGTGAATGACATTTTATTCCATCCTGATTTATGCTCATTCTCTCTTAATTTTTCAAGTTGTGCATTATTTCCGTGAATAAATAATTGTGTGTAATCTCTCACCATCCCCTCCTGGACTTATTACTATTCTTGAAATTATTTTTATGTCCTACGTGATAAAAACCACAATATTTACATTTATAAATATTAAAATCTTTTGAATTCTTACAGTTCGGTTTCTCCCGTAAAGCATCTTGGTATGTGTTATGTTTCGATTTTCCAGAACATACCCGTTGTTCATTTGGCATTCTATTCTCCCTTAAAAAATCGTCTCTGTAAATATCCTATCGCTCCAATTGCAATTGCAAACAATACTCCTATTGCTGAAGCAAAGCCATATTTCCCATAATTAAAAGCCTGAAGATATATTTCCAACACCGCGGTATTTGTCCCATAGTTAGGGCCTCCGCCTGTTATGAGGTATGGGAACATCCAGATCTGTGATGTTCCTACTATCTTAATGAAAAAAATAAATGCTATTGTCGGCATTATCAGCGGACGGGTTATATACCAGTCCTCCTGAAAACCGTTACATCCGTCAATCTTTGCAGCATCATATAATTCTGTATTTATTGTTGTTAATGCAGCTAAATAAATAATTATAGACATTCCCATCTCTACAGATATCACGATCATGCTTATCGCAATAAATGCTTCTGGATTTGATCCGAACCAGAATATCTGTTTGCCTATGAATTGATTAATTATACCTCTGGAATGAAGCAGCCATATCCAGATCATTATAACTATCGGGCCCGCTGCCAGAGTTGGAATATAAAATGAAAATCTAACTATTGTTTGCATCGACTTGTGCATTCGATAACTAATGGCTGCTATAATCAGTGGAACTATTGTAATTATTGGGACTATCAGGAATATAAATTTGCCCGTGTTTACAAATGCTTTCAGAATCCGGGGAGTATGGAATATAGCAATATAGTTTTGCAAACCTATAAATTCCGTCTTGAGAATATTCGCGTTGTAAAATGATAATTGGATTGATCGGATTATAGGATATACTGAGAAAGCCAGGAAAAAGAATATTGCAGGAGTTAAAAATAGCCATGCAGAATGTTGATTATTGTTTTTCATATTTTATTTCCAATACCTTTTTAGCCGTATTATTCATATTTGCTTTACACTCAATATATCCTTCTACTGAATTATAATGCAAACTTAACATTTCCATAGCCTCAAGTGCCATCAAGGTTTTTAATTCTCCATCGTCAAATTCTTTTTTACGTTTACCTTCTTTAAATTGTAGCAATTTATATTCTTCAAGAGTTAATTTTCCATATTGCCATCTTTCTTTTACTCCGTTTTTCTGCCATTCATTTGTTAAAAGATTTCTGGTTTTTGTCGACTTAGCTTTTAAAGTAGATGATTTTTGTTCAAGATAATTTCTCATTTTAAAGAAATCTTTTACAAGTTTCTCTTTAAACGAAACAACTATTTCGCTATTTTTCATCAATGATACCAAAAACGTTGCCTGCTGTTCATTTAGGTAGCAAAACTTTTCCGTTCTACCTTTTTTCGTACGTGACATTTCAAATGTAAGGAGTCCAAACCTTTCTATTCGCTCCTGATGTGTTACCACTAATTGCCTTAAAGCTCTATGCTCTACATTCATTCCTTCAGACAATATCCGACTGTCGACAACTAATTCTTTTTCTTTTACTTTGATTATATTCTCCATGTTTATAGTTGTTACACATATATGTTTTAATGTCAAGTGCTAAATAAAAAGGGGGCAGCGGCCGGCTTGCCCCTGTTATTCCTGCTAATTATTATTCGTTAATTACTTTATTTCCCTCATTCACAAATCTGTCAACAGCTTCCTTCACTGATAATTCTCCACTGAAAATAGCTTGTAGCATCGGAGGATATGAGTTTCTAATCTCCGCATATTTCTCAAGCCCTACACCGGTATCAAAGATTCCGTTTCGTGCTATAATATCACTTGCCGTAACCCATGTAGGATTATCTGCCAATACATTACCCACAGATTTTCTGGACGCGAAGCGTCCCATTGTTTTGCAAATCAACTGTTGCACTTTTGTACTGTTGATATATCTCAATAGTTCCATTGCCTCTTTTTTATGTTTTGTACTTGCAAATACCATTCCTGCATCAGGTCCAACCGCAACAGGAACTTTCTCCACTTTAGGAGCTTTAGGCCATTCCATAATCACCGCATTAATAGTACCGCTGCCATCCAATAGTTTGATTGGTTTCGTTACAGCTCCCGAACTATTCCCTGCTGCAACTATTTTCCCGGATGGCATTGCAGCGAGATTATCTTTGTAACTCAGCCCCGCTGCTCCCGGCATTGCTATCCCGGTATCATTCATAAACTTCATGAATTTGAGCGCCTTGATTCCTTCCTTGCTATCAATAACAATTTTACCATTCTCATATAGTTTAGCTCCGAATGAGGATAGCCAACCAAAAGAGCTCCAGTAATCCCCACCGGTTCCAGAAGCAAACAATACATATCCGTAATAATCGGGGTCATATTTATTCTGCACTGCTTTTGTCACTTTGAGAAAATCATCAATAGACCAGCTCCCACTCTTTAGATATGATCCCATTCCCACAGAATCTACCAGCGTTTTATTTACGATCATAACAGCAGCCCAGAAACTCCCTGGGAGTGCATATAGTTTCCCGTCCTTTGTACATTGCGAGAGCGAAGACGCAAGATAGTCTTTCTTTTCTTCAGAAGTTAGAACAATAGGTAATGCAAATTTACTATTGGCATATTTATTTACGCGTCCAAGGTAATCCCAATACACATCCGGTGCATCATTTCCTGCAATATCCGCATCCAGTTTGATAGTCGTATTATCTGCGGCATAATTCCTGATTTTCACCTTATATGGAAAACCTGCCAAAATAATATCGCGCCAATATAAAAGATTTTCTGATTGATCTTTACCGACAATCAAATGGCCGCCCCGGTCAAACGTTGCCGGCCTATCTCCTCCCTGAACTCCCAAGGTTAGTACTACCCCAGTCTGCACTTCTTTCTTTCCTGTAGCCCAAGCGCTACTGAATATTATCAACAATAGAAAAATGAAAATTACGATTCTTTTCATAGAATCCTCCTATTATATTTTTCCGGTTTTATCCGGTTTTGAACTATTTATTTTAATCGGTTTCAGTTTCATCCATTACCTCCGCTATTAATTCCTCAAAACAATCATAGCAGAGTCCATCATTTTCAAGATATTCTTCCTGGCTAATGTGGCGTCCGCAATCACAGCAATACATGATCATTTCTTCCAATAATATTGGCTGCTTCCCTCGGTTGTAATTCAGGAATATTTTCTCTATTGATACTAAGCTGTCCAGTCTCGAAATCCAGCTCTACAAAATCATCTTTTTTAATATCTTCAATTGCCCGAAATATTACTTTCATTTATCCAGCACCCCCGTTTCTACAAGCATTTGAACTTGTTTTGACGGATTCCGAACCCCGATTTCCCAGGACTCAACCGTCCGGACAGATACGCCTATTTTCTCTGCAACCTGTATCCTCGACAGGTTCCTTTTCTCTCTTTCTTTTTTCATATTCATATATTGCCCCTATTACAAGATACTACAAGGAAGCTACATTGTCAACAGGTTGATATTTGCCGGCAATTCATTTCTCCTATATATTAATGCTAACAAGGAGTATTTATGTTTTTCTCAAAACAATTTTAGGCTACGGAAAAAGTGTAAAGACTTTACATCACTTTACATCCACTTTACATGCCTACTTTACAAAATAATTCCTTACAGTATATAGAGTTACGACGTTTTGTAAAGTAAAATGGCAAAAAAACACATACCTACGATTATAGGTAAATTCAGGTAAATATACAAATATAGATATTCTTACAAATTGATTTCCCTCACAATATCTCTTTTTCTATTAATTACTTTACAAAAGTATATATTTATATAGTAAAGTCTTTACTAGTATACAAATAAAAATGTAAATTTTATGTAAATTTGAGTGTAAAGTGAATGTAAAGTAAAGCGCTACTTTACACTTTTTCCATGTAATTCGGTAAAAAGGGGCACAATTACAAAAATACGGATGTGGATAATATCAGGGATAGATAAAGAAGAGTATTAATTCTCACGGTGTATACTTTTGTATACATTAATAGATTATACACTTAATATTCTGGATGAATAATAAAAAACATATTGACATATAGCATAATATAGCCTACGTTATTAACGGAGGGATATAATGAAGATATCAACCAGTATTACGATTGAAGAAGATATTATAAAAAAAGTTGATCTTATGGCAGAAGAGGAAGGTCGGACCAGATCTAATATGATCGAGATGATATTAAAAAAAGAAGTTCTAATAAAAGCTGATAAAAAATAAATGGATTATAAGGAAATATTCAGGAAATCCAATCAGCTGGTTTGTAAACATATCGAATCGTATTTTCCAGGTGGTACTACAGATTCGCGAGGCTGGTATACTCTTAAAAATTTTGACCGCGGAGAAAATAACCCGGGATCATTCGGGATATGTATTTCAGGCAACAGCGCAGGTGCTGTCAATGATTTTGCCAATCCGGAATATACTGGTGATGTAACATCATTTTATGCTAAGGTAAATAATTTATCTAATATGGAAGCTGCAAAGAAAATCATCAGTTCGGAAGATAAGATTACATATGATCAATTCTTCGCGAAAAAAGGAATTCATTATAAACCGGTCCTCCCTATTCCTGAAGATATTTATTTTAGTGATTTCGATATCTACTGTACCAATGACTCCCGACTACATGATAATATTGACTGGGTTTACGAATACAGAGATAAACAGAGTGATTTACTATATATTTCCTGTCGGCTCAAAAAACCATATACAGATAATAAAGGCAAAAAAAGAAAATTATTATCTGTAGGATATTTTGAATGTAAAAAAGAAGATAAAGAATGGAAAGAATTTTCCTGGTATAAACATCCCTTTGCCGGGAAATCGTTTCCATTTTCGAATCAACAAGAAATTGCGAAGCAGGGCTCTCGTGAGATTATAATAGTAGAGGGTGAGAAGGCTGCGCATTTTTTGGAAAGTGTACTTTCTAAAGATAAATGGATAATAACTTGTAATGGATCATCAAGCAATATGCTGCATGTAGGCAGTTATGATTTATTCCAAAAATTAAAAATCAATCATGTATTTTACTGGCCGGATAATGATGAGGCAGGAACACATACCATAGGGTTTGTCAAAGAAAGATTCGATAAGGTTTCTGTAGTTAAAATCCCAGATGGCTATGATGAAGGGTGGGATGCTGCAGATGCTGTACAAGACGGGTGGGATACCGATAAAATAGAAAAATTCATATATGATAATCTTTATCTTGACAGAGAGATTGACCCTCAATATTTCAAGGCGATATCTCATGATCATGAGAATTTCTATTTTATGTCATATCGGCTTGGGCTTGTGAAAACAGTCAGGCAGGAAACTATTACACTCGGGTTTTTGAAGATAATGGCCCCACGTGATTATTGGATGAATAGATACCCGTTGAGCGATAAAAGAAAAGATGGCAGTTATGATTCGGATACTGCTATCGAGGATGTAATCGCTATGGCTATGCAGACACCATATCATGAAACAGGTAGAATCAGGCAACTTGGAGCATGGGAAGATGACGGACGTTTTGTCTTTCATTTCGGGACAGGATTATTGATTGGTGATGAGAAAGTAGATCTTTTTGAGTTTGATACAAATAATATATATGAGAAAAAAGGGTATTTGAGTTTTTCTGAAGATAATTTTGGAGCTGTTGATTTGCATAAAATCGCTGATATAATTCGAAGATTTTCTATAAGCTCTAGACAGGAGAAATATCTTTTTATCGGTTGGATTATTATGTCATTAATAGGCGGCGCTTTTGAATGGCGTCCTCATATCTGGCTTACTGGTGAAGCGGGTTCCGGGAAAACTTCCGCAATAGATTTTATCAAAAAAATAATGGATACTGCGGCTATTGTAGAAACAGGATCGAGTACCGAAGCTGGCATCCGGCAAAGACTAAAAGTGTCTACTCTCCCGGTTTTGATAGATGAACTTGAGGTAATGGATGAAAAAACAAGTAAAAATCTTAAATCAATTAAATCACTCATTAGACAGGCATCCAGCGGGACCAGAGTTTCCAGGGGGACAGCGAACCACTCCGGGATTGATTTCGTAATACAATCCATGTTTTGTGTCGGATCGATTTCTCCTCAAATTGCTGATGGCGCAGATATCTCCAGATTTACTCTGATAAATTTTGACAAAAATTTACAAGGAAAACCAGAAGAGTGGATCGAGACTGAGAAATTAATGGCTGAAACATTAACCCCAGATTATATAAATGGCCTTAAATATTATATGGCATCAAATCTTGAAAAGATAATGGTTATCCTAAAACGGGCATTTATAGTGTTTTCAGAATTAGGATATAAAGCGAGGTTGAGCCAGCAGTATTCAGTACTGGTAGCCGGTGCATACATTTGTACTATCAATAGCCTTGAATTCACAGATGATGAATTTAAAAAATTCGTATCTGAGAAATTTAACTTCCGGGATCAAACAGAGATAGGGCAATTAACAGAGGCTGAACATTGTCTTTCTATTATCATGCAAAAAATAATTGAATACAAACCGAATAATAGTTTTGCTGAGAAATCAACAATATTCGAGCTATTGAAAATGTATAAAAAGGAATTGGACAATATTGCGAATCCAGACGAATTACTTATGAGAAATATTGTCAAGGCAGTAAAAGCTTATGGATTTTTAATTGATAATAGATTGTGCAATAATGATATTCTTTTTGTTTATAATGCCAGTTACGTCAAAGAAATTTTAAAATTTTCATCATATTCCGGCGATATCAAAGAGATTTTAAGACGTCATCCGAAAGCAGATATGACATTGACGCCGACAGTTTATGCAGGGGGGAAAGGAGCTGCTATCAGATTCAGCTATGAGATTTTAGACGAAGATCTGGTATCTGCATCAATAGAGGATGATGATGTACCATTCTGACGGGTTTAAAAATTATTTATATAAGGAGAAGCATATGCAGAAGATAGTTATTTTATTTATATTATTGATAACATTATTGGGATCGGGTTGTCAAATAAACCCAGGGTCAAGCGAGACAATAATTATTCATTATCTACATCAAGATGAATATAATCAACTTCTCGGGATATTGAGTTCTGTCAATGGAATTACCCGAAAAGATATTGATAATGCATTAATAGCCATGGGAGTTAACACATCCTATGCAAGTTCGTTTTACAGCTCTGGTGATTATGATTGTTTTTCCATGTTATGGAGCGAATATGGAGATAATGGATGGGATTATTATATTAGTGTGGATATATGGACGACATCTGGGACCCTGAATCTGGATATGTGTTCGTATTATAACGAATAATAGAGATCTAAATTTTATGGAGGATATTATGAGTGAAAAAATCTATATCGGGACAGGAAAAGAGAAATTCTTTGCCGACGGAAGCAGTTTGATAAATGTGACTTTATCGCTTGATGGACTGAGAGAACTTTTCGAGAATTATGGTTTCACAACAGAACAGGGAAAGAAGAAACTCGGGATTGTTATATCTAAACGAAAAGAACCGGACCAGTACGGACATACTCACAAGGTAATGATTAATACATACAAACCCGAACAAGAACATAGGCCGGATAGCGTGGAAAATCAGGAAAATGATCCATTTTAACTAATTGATTATATTCAGGAGAGTAACATGAAAGGCAAAGCTTATGCTCATAGCAATTTTTTAAAAAGGAATTCAAATAACAGAAGTATGTACCGGAAAACCGGCAGTAGAGGTTTTTGACGTGCAGGAGTATGCGAAACTGAGAGGGTTTAAAGATGATAAATAATTTATTATTCTCTTGACATTGTAGGGGATTAG
>CAYREN010000003.1:0-18989 GCA_964423255.1 uncultured Roseivirgaceae bacterium
ATTAAAATTATCGTAATAGATATAAGAAAGCGTTTCCCAATCATATTCATTTTTTAAAAATTATAATGACACTGCATTTATTTTAGTTTAAAAACTGCAAATTTATTAGAAAGGTATGATATGTGGAAATTTAATTGAAAAATGAATGAGTCATTTACACAATATTTTGTATTTTGAAGAATAATTTTAATCTCCTAAACAATTTTATTTTATGTTGAAGTATGCTAAAGAGGTTTTAACAAAAGTTAGTTTTGACGCACGACTATTTGAGAAGGAACTGAAAAAGGCAATTAAATTGCTTGTTCCCGGAGAAATCAATGATCTCAAGAATTGGTGCTATGAGAATTTCGGCAAGTTATATAGCACACTCATCAATAGGTGCTTTAAACTGCATTTAAATTAAAGATCCAAACCCTGCATATTGCGGGGTTTTTCATTTGTTGTTTTTTTTACAAACTCAATATTACGCATCAGGCCTTGATATTTTGTCCGTTTTATCGGGGAGTCCTTTAATGCCTTTATAAATAATTCTTCAGTTATTTCTTTCCAATTTCCTTTTGACAAGTCATCTAACCCTTTTCCCTTTTGAAATTCAGGTTCATTATGTTTTTTCGAAAACCTATTCCATGGACAAACATCCTGGCAAATGTCACAGCCAAATATCCAATTATCAAATTTTCCATGAAATGCTGTAGGAATAGCATCTTTCAATTCGATAGTCAAATAAGAAATACACTTGCTTCCATCTAATATTCCCTCATCAACAAAGGCATCTGTTGGGCAGGCATCAAGACATTTGGTGCATGTTCCACAATAGTCTTTAATAGGGCCATCATATTCTAGTTCTAAATCAATAATAAGTTCGGCCAGAAAAAAGAAACTACCCTGGCTTTTATTGATCAAGAGAGAATTTTTACCAATCCATCCAAGTCCGCTTTTCGCAGCCCACTGCCTTTCCAATACCGGTGCCGAATCGACAAATACTCTTCCATTTATTTCACCAATATTTTCATTTAAGAAGTTAAAAAATGTCTTTAGCTTATCTTTTATAACAAAATGATAGTCCCTCCCAAATGCATATTTTGCAATTTTATACTTAGAATTATCTTCTTGACCTGGATAATAATTGTACAATAAAGAAATTACTGATTTGGCCCCCGGCACCAATTTTGTTGGGTCAAGCCTAAGATCAAAATGGTTTTCCATGTATGCCATTTTTCCATGATATCCTTTGGATAGCCATTTTTCTAATTTGGGTTCTTCTTCTTCTAATTTCTCAGCCTTTGATATACCACAATAATCAAAGCCAAGTTCAGATGCCTTTTGCTTAATGAGAGAAGTGTGTTTTTCTAAAGAGGAGTATTTCACATTAACTGAAAAGTGTTCCGGTCTTTCCGGGTATTTCTAAACCAAGATGTTGATAGGCCAGGGCTGTTGTTTCCCTTCCCCTTGAGGTACGCTTGATGTATCCTTCCTGAATCAGGAATGGCTCGTAAACCTCTTCGATGGTTTCACCCTCTTCACCACATGCAGTGGCAATGGTAGAAATACCTACCGGTCCGCCATTGAATTTTTCAATAATCGTGCGAAGAATTCTGTTGTCCATATCATCCAAACCGTGCTGATCGACATTGAGGGCCTTTAACGCCATCTCTGCAATTTTTTTCGTAATTGTTCCATCTCCTTTTATCTGTGCAAAATCTCTTGTTCGACGGAGCAAATTATTTACGATTCTTGGTGTTCCCCTACTTCTTCTGGCGATCTCAATTGCCGCATCATCATTAGTGGGACAATTAAGAATTTTAGCAGAACGATGTACAATTTTTGTTAGCAGTTCTGCATTGTAGTACTCCAATCTGGCATTGATTCCAAATCTGGCCCTTAAAGGAGAAGTGAGCAATCCTGCCCGAGTTGTAGCCCCCATCAGGGTGAAAGGATTAAGGCTGATTTGGACTGATCTGGCATTAGGACCGGAATCCAGCATGATATCAATTTTATAATCTTCCATAGCAGAGTATAGATATTCTTCTACTACTGGATTCAATCTATGGATTTCGTCAATAAATAATACGTCACCGGTTTCAAGGTTGGTGAGTAAGCCTGCTAAATCACCCGGCTTATCCAGTACAGGACCAGAAGATATTTTTAAACTAGATTTCATCTCATTTGATATGATATGAGATAGTGTTGTTTTCCCCAATCCCGGAGGGCCATGAAGCAATACGTGATCAAGTGGTTCATTTCTTTGTAGTGCTGCCTGAACAAATATCTTTATGTTGTCAATTACTTTTTCCTGACCAAAAAAGTCTTCAAATGTCTGGGGCCTGAGGGCTTTTTCAAACTCTTTTTCAACAGGATTTATTTCTGGTAATTCACTACTCAAATAGTCTTCTCTCATATATTCAACAGATCTGGCCACTAAGATATGTCTTTGTCAGACAAAAGAAAAAGGCAATCGAATATTTGAAAAAATGATGCGGAACTTTCAATATTTGCTAAGAATTATATAGTGACTTTTAAATGAATATGCTTGAACATTTTGGTAATCAAATGTTAAAAAATCTTAAAAAGTTGATTGATAAAATTGAAATTTTTAACTTCATTAGTTCATACGCATACCATGCTTATTAGCAAGTTTATATACAGAATAATTCTAACCAAATAGCAAATATAATTTAACCAATATCAACTATGAAAATTTCAAAAATTCAATTCTCGTTAATTGCTACATTGTTTATTTTTTCAATTAGTAGTTGCAACATTGATGGAGAGCAACAAGAAACATCATTATCAATAGATTTTGAAAAGTATAAACTTGAAAATGGTCTTCAGGTTATTTTGCATCAGGATCATTCTGATCCGATTGTTTCATTAGCTGTTGTTTATCATGTAGGCTCAAATAGAGAAAAAGTAGGCCGTACAGGATTTGCACACCTCTTTGAGCATATGCTTTTTCAGCAATCAGAGAATGTCCCGGAAGACCAATTCTTTAAAATTATCCAGGATGCCGGCGGCACATTGAATGGATTTACTTTTGAAGATGGCACGGCCTATTATGAAATCGTACCAAAAAGTGCACTGGAAACCATTTTGTGGTTAGAGTCTGACAGGATGGGATTTTTTAAAAATACAATCACTGAAAGTGGCTTTGCAAATCAACAAGATGTAGTCATCAATGAAAAAAGGCAAAGAGTAGATAATAATCCTTATGGCCATACAAATTATGTTATTAATAAAGCAATATTTCCAGCGAATCATCCCTACAATTGGCAGGTGATTGGCGAAATGGAAGATTTGAAAAATGCTACCGTTACCGATGTTATTGAATTTTATAATAATTTTTATGGGCCGAATAATGCCACTTTGGTAATTGCCGGCGATTTTGAATCAGCATCGACTAAAGCCATGGTCGAAAAGTATTTTGGAGAAATAAAAAAGGGCAGAGATGTTTCTCCAATGGATGTACAAAATGTGTCTCTTGCTGAAACTAAAAAATTGTATCACGAAGATAATTTTGCTACAGTTTCTCAATTAAATATGGTTTGGCCATCAGCTGAGCAGTACAGTGAAGATGCCTACGCATTAAATTTTTTGGCAAAAATTTTATCTGATGGAAAAAAAGCTCCACTCTACAAAGTATTAGTAAAAGAAAAGGAATTTACCTCTAGAACCAGAGCCTATAATAATGCTATGGAGTTGGCAGGAATATTCAGAATATCGATTACGGCCAATCAAGGTAAAAGTCTGGATGATATCGAAAAAGGAATTATTGAATCTTTCCAAAGGTTAGAGAAAGACAGCATTTCGGATATAGATGTTGAGCGCGTGAAGGCAGGTTTAGAAAATGGTTTTTATAATGGATTACAGAGTATTCTAAATAAATCGTTTCAACTGGCTATGTACAATACATTTGTCGGTGATCCGGGTTATGTACAACGTGACATAGATAGAATAAGGGCTGTATCTGTCCAAGACATATGGCGAGTTTATAATAAATTTATCAAGGACAAGCCTTATGTGGTTACGAGCTTTGTGCCAAAGGGTCAGCTTGATTTTGTAGTAGAAGGTTCGATAAAAGCAGATGTTGTTGAAGAAGTGATAGAAGCGAATAAGGAAGTTGCAGAAGTCACAAAAGATGAAAAGGAAATCGAAAAAACACCTTCAGCATTTGACAGGTCAGTAAAACCCGCAGAAACAGCACCTCCAGGATTGAATCTGCCTGATACTTGGGCTGCTACTTTGGAGAATGGACTCCAAGTTTATGGCATAGAAAATCACGAATTGCCTCTGGTAGAGTTTGCGCTTGTGTTGGACGGCGGTCATCAGTTTGATACACCGGAGAAAAATGGAGTAGCAAATCTTATGACAGATATTATGATGGAAGGAACAGCCACTAAATCTCCTGAAGAGCTTGAGGAAGAAATGGACTTGTTGGGTTCCAGAATATCAATGAGTACCGGTAAATTAAATATAAGTGCAAGAGCAAGTTCTCTGTCAAGAAACTTTGAGAAAACTATAGATCTTATTGAAGAGTTAATGCTTGAGCCCAGGTGGGATGAAGAAGAGTTTGACAGAATCAAAACAAAAACAATCAATGATTTGAAAAGAAGTCAGGCTTACCCCGGCTACATTTCTCGTCTGGTTTTCAGTGAAAAAATTTACGGCGATAAAAATATTATGAGTATGCCTACTTCAGGAACTCCTGAAACTATTGAATCAATCACCATTGATGATTTAAAAACTTTTTACACAAAATATTATAGTCCAAATCTCACACGAATTCATGTAGTGGGAAATATTACCAAGGATAAAGCACTGAAGGCATTAGCAGGTTTGGGTAGCAGGTGGGAACAAAAAGAAGTTGATATTCCATCATTTCCTTATCCCGAAAGGCCAATGAATAATGCATTATTTTTTGTTGATATTCCCAATGCCAAGCAGTCTGTGATCAACATTGGATATTTGGCGATGTCGAGAGAAGACCCTGATTACTACCCTGCAAGAGTGATGAATTACAAGCTCGGTGGATCATTTAGTGGAAACGTAAACTTGATTTTGAGAGAGGAGAAAGGTTATACATATGGAGCCAGAACATATTTTTCCGGTTCTAAAATAAGAGGACCTTTTACAGCTTCTTCAAGCGTAAGAACCAATGTCACCTACGAATCTGTGGAGATTTTTAAAGAAGAGATGGAAAAATATCGGGAAGGCATAAGTGAAGAAGATTTGAAGTTCACCAAAAATTCGATGATAAAATCAAACGCCAGGGCAATGGAAACCCTTTGGGCTAAGATGGGAATACTCAGAACAATGAGCAATTATCAACGGGACGTAACATACATTAAAGATGAAGAAGAAATTATTCGAAATTTGACTTTGGATCAGCATAAGAAGTTGGCTCAAAAATATATAACTCCGGAAAAGATGATTTATGTAGTTGCCGGAGATGCCGCTACTCAATTCAACAAATTAAAAGAGGCAGGGTTCGATGAGGTATATTTATTGGATAAAGAAGGAAAACCCAAAGATCAAACTAAGGAATTGAAGCCAATTATGTGAAAAATGTCAAGCCAAATTTCATTCATGATTTAAGAACATGAGATTAATTACACTGCCAAATAGTGAAAATCTTATAGAATATTTAGTACCTGTTCTTTTACTTTTTCGAGTTCTTCTTTCATATTCACTACTAACTTTTGCATGGCAGCATCATTGGCTTTCGAGCCAATGGTGTTAATTTCTCGCCCAATTTCTTGAGCTACAAAATTCATCTTTTTCCCCATGGATTTTTCTTGATTTAGTATCTCAATAAAATAATTCAGATGGCTTGACAGCCTGACTTTCTCCTCACTAATATCAAGTTTTTCTATATAATAAATAAGCTCTTGCTCAAGCCTGTTCACATCAAGATCTTCCCTGTTGACAAATTCTCGTAAGTTATTATTCAGTCTTGACTTTATTCGTTCTATCCGACTCGGGTCAAGTTTCACAATTTCCTCAAGATTATTTTCTATGGATTTTATATATATTTTTAAATTTTCAGATAGAACTGCACCTTCCTGCTCTCTGAAATCATCACAATTTTCTATAGCTTTTTTTATAACCGGGAAAATTATATTCCATTCCTCATCACGATCATTTTCACTTTCAATATTCGAAATAACTTCCGGAAACTGAATGGCCATTTTAAATATTTCACTGCTGTCGGATTTTACTTCATCTGAAAGATGTTTGAGATTATTATAATATTCTTGAAACAAACCCTCGTCAATTGCTACCCTCGTAACGTTTTCCTGTTTATTGGAAAACTCAAATGACAAACTGACCTTCCCTCGTCCCATTTTCTCACTGATGAAATTCCGTAACGGAATTTCCTTATCGTTGAAGTACCTTGGCAGTCTAACTGAAATGTCTAAAAATTTTGAATTTAGAGATTTTACTTCAGCTGAGATCGTATAATTTTCATCCTCAAAACGGGCCTGCCCGTATCCTGTCATCGACTTGTTCATAAATAAAATTAGTTTAATAAAAGCTTCCTTTTATACATCTGAATAGTGTTTTGAATCCCATAGTACAATGCGTCACAAATTAATGCATGACCAATGGATACTTCATCTATGTATGGAATTTGCTCAACCAGATATTGTAAATTTTCTAAACTTAAATCATGTCCGGCATTGATTCCTATCCCCAATTCTTTTGCTTTTTTAGCGGCATCAACAAAATCTCTGATCGCTTTTAACTTATCAGAATTATAATTGGCGGCATATGGTTCCGTGTACAACTCAATACGATCTGTGCCTATTTCTTTTGCAGCTTCAATTATATCTATTTTTGGCTCAACAAATATCGAAGTTCTTATTCCTTCATGTTTTAATTGATTGATAATTCTTTTGAGTAGTTCATGATGTTTAATAGTATCCCATCCTGCATTGGATGTCAGCGCATCCGGTGGATCAGGTACCAACGTGGCTTGATGAGGTTTTACTTTACCTACCAATTCCAAATATCTTTCATCAGGGTAACCTTCAATATTAAATTCTGTTTTTACAACGTTTTTTAAATCGATTACGTCCTGGTACTTGATATGTCTTTCGTCTGGTCTTGGATGTACAGTAATTCCTTCGGCACCAAATTTCTCGCAATCAATGGCCATTTGCACTACACTAGGCATGTCATTACCTCTGGCGTTTCTAAGCGTTGCTATCTTATTAATATTTACACTTAACTTGGTCATATTTTATCAGTAAAAACAATAACTTTGTGGCAAGATAAGGATATTAATTATGAGTTTAAAAGAACAAATAGAGGCAGGCATAAAAAAAGCCATGCTTGAAAGGAACAAAGATGACTTGAGAGCCCTCCGTGCGATCAAGTCAATGATTCTTCTTGCCCAAACTGACAAGGGTGCTGGAGAAAACTTGAGCCCTGAAGCAGAATTGAAAATTTTGCAAAAAGCAGCAAAGCAACGAGCAGATAGTATGGCACTTTATAAGGAGCAAAGTAGGGAGGACCTTGCTGAAATAGAGGAGGCAGAATTGGTGGTAATAAAAAGATATTTGCCAGAGCAGTTGTCAGAGCAAGATGTAGAAATAATTGTAGCCGGTATCATTGAAAAAACAGGCGCAAACTCCATGAGAGATATGGGAAAAGTAATGGGTTTAGCAAGCAAGGAGCTGGCCGGCAAAGCAGATGGCAAATCAATCTCTATTGTTGTGAAAAAGCTTTTGTCATAGGTTGATCAGATTTGTCACAGGATACTTTTTGACCTAAAGCAAAATAGCCCAATAATAATTTTACTTATTTAAATTGAGTACAGCAGATATTATCATTCTGGTTTTCCTTGTCCTTGGGGCATACAGTGGCTTTAAAAAGGGGCTGATTCTCGAACTAATTGCTATTGCAGCATTTATTCTGGCCATTTTAGGTGGGTTTAAGTTACTCCACTTCGGAATGGAATACGTATCGAAAATGTATGATGGTTTTGGAAATTTATTGCCTTTTGTGGCTTTTTTGATACTTTTTGTATTGATATTAATTGCTGTAAACATGATAGGTAAAATGCTGAAAAGAGTTATTGATTGGACTCCATTGGGTATTTTAGACAATTTTGCAGGAGCAATAATAGGAGCTGCTAAGTTTGCTTTGGCGATAAGTATTATGCTTTGGGTGATGTCAAGCCTGGACATTAATATGCCAAATTATTTCACAAAGAATTCTAAGGTTTTACCATACGTTTCAGATTTTGCCTCGCAGACAGGAAATTTTATATCCACCATTTTTCCTTCATTTGATAGTTTTATTAAAACACTGGAAGAATTATTTGACACATTCACCTCTTGATACTTGTTGTAGATAACTATGACTCATTTACCTTTAATTTGGTTGATTATTTTAACCAATTGGGAAAAGAAGTGGAAGTACTTAGAAATGACGCCCCATCGAATAAACTACTCTCCAATAAATACAATGCCATAGTACTTTCACCAGGTCCGGGAAAACCTGCAAATGCAGGTAACTTGATGAAAATATTGGATTATTATTATGATAGAATACCTGTTTTGGGTATTTGCCTGGGGCATCAGGCAATTTGCAAATATTTCAATGGTGATCTTATTAAAGCACAAAAACCCATGCATGGAAAAACATCAAAATTAATTCATGACGGAGATAGATTGTTTAGTAACATACCCTCCAGCTTTAATGTCGTACGATATCATTCTCTTATTTGTACTAAACTATCCGATCAAATCCAAGTTTTAGCTACAACAGATATTGGTGAGGTTATGGCAGTGAAGCATAAACAACTACCAGTAATAGGCCTTCAATTTCATCCAGAGGCAGTATTAACACAATTTGGATTAGATATTTTAAGGAACTGGATAAATATTAATTCCATATCCAATTGAATTATTTATAAATTAAGACTATTTTTCAATCGAAACGTTTGAATATAAACATATTATGCCTTTTGAAATAAAAGAAATAGGGAAGTACAAATATATTCAGGAAGGTACGGGAGAAAATCTCGTTTTACTTCATGGCCTTTTTGGAGCATTGAGCAATTGGGATTCTGTGATCAATAGATTCAAAAATGATTTCAAAATTATAATTCCACTACTCCCAATATATGATATGCCATTTAGAAAAGTTGGCCTCAATGCATTGGTTGATCATTTAGAAGGTTTTTTTGAATTAAAAAATCTCGAAAAGATAAACTTGATGGGTAATTCACTTGGAGGACACGTCGCATTAATTTTTGCTTTGAAATGGCAGCAAACCGTGCAAAAATTAATCTTAACTGGTAGCTCGGGATTATTTGAAAATGCTATGGGCGGCTCATTCCCAAAACGTGGAAGCTACGAATATATCAAGGAGAGAGCAGAATATACATTTTATGATCCCAGGAGCATATCTGAAGAATATATTATAGAAATTTTTGAAACTACAAAAAGCATTCAAAAATGTTTAAATATTGTAGCCATAGCTAAATCAGCTCAAAGGCATAATATGGCCAATGAAATTTCGGATATTAAAATACCCACATTATTAATTTGGGGCTTGAATGATACGATTACCCCGCCAATAGTGGCGCATGATTTTAATCGATTAATCCCAAATTCCAAGTTAAGGTTTATAGATAAATGTTGTCATGCACCAATGATGGAACAACCAGAAAAATTTAACGATATAATGAATGATTTTTTACTAAATGAATATGTATTGTCATGAAAGCCTCGGAACTAATAAATCAAATGATACCGGCGCTCAAGCTTACAGATACTGCCGAAAAAGCAATCCTGTGGATGGAGGAGATGAAGACCAATCAACTGCCCGTGATAGACAATTTGAAATTTAAAGGTTTGATATCTGAAGACATTATTTTGGAATATAATGATCTGGACCGTGAGATAGGAAACTTCAAACTTATATCTGAGCAATGTTTTGTAAACGAAGATCAACACCTTTTTGATATTATCAGGCTGGCACAGGAGTGTAATTCTGAATTGGTAGCCATTGTAAATAACAATGATGAATTCCTTGGTGTATCGAGACATGAAGATACCATAAATGCTTTTTCCAGAACGATTGCAATCCAGGGGCAAGGAGGCATACTTGTTTTGGGAATGAGATATATGGATTATTCTATGGCTGAGATCAGCAGACTGATTGAGTCTGACGATGCAAAAATTTTAGGATCTTATCTTAGTCAGGATCATAAAGATGCAAATGCAGTTTTTTTAACATTAAAGATCAACAAAAAAGATCTGACAACTGTCATTGCCACCTTGGATAGATTTGACTATAATATTGTTGCAAAATTCCATGAAAGCACTAATATTGGTACAGAACAAGAAAGGTTAGATAACCTCTTGAATTTCCTTAACATTTAATTTTTTTAATTTATTTATCAATTTATTATCACCTTAGATATTGAAACTGTCCTGGCTTATTGCAAGGCGTGCTTGACTGGAACAAATTGAAACAAATCTTAGATTTGTAGATAATTAAGTAACTATATTTCCAATCGGTTGCAGAACATAGAAATAGTAATCTTATGAAAGTAGCTATCCATGGTAAAGTTTTTCCTGAAAATACTATCCCTGTCATTGAGTATACAATAGATCTTTTGAGGAGAAAAGGTTATGATTTCTGTCTTTCAAATTCATTTTATGATCAGGCTTTGGCGAGAGGAGTAAATCTGGAGAATTGTGGTATTTACCATCCAGGGTCTGATTTTGACACTTATGATTTGGTGATAAGTATAGGAGGTGATGGCACATTATTGGAAACAATTACGCATGTAAACAAATCGGAGATACCGATTTTGGGTGTAAATACAGGCCGACTTGGTTTTTTAGCAACAACCAATAAAGATATGATTACTGAGGCCTTGGAATGTATTGAAAATAAAGAATTCGATATAGATTCAAGAATGCTGTTAAAAGTAGAATCTTCAGACCCTATTTTCGATGACTTAAATTTTGGATTAAATGAAATCACCGTTTTAAAACAAGATACATCTTCAATGATCGTTGTGCATACTTATATCAATGATGAATTTCTCAATTCTTATTGGGCAGATGGATTGATCATTGCTACACCCACAGGATCAACTGGATATTCTTTGAGCTGTGGCGGACCGGTAGTAATGCCACATTCAGACAACCTGATATTGACACCTGTAAGTCCACATAATTTGAATGTGAGGCCGTTAGTTGTTTCAAACACAAGTAAAATATCATTAGAGGTAGAAAGCAGAAGTAATTATTTTATGGTTTCATTGGATTCCCGATCAAGTATAGTGAAATCAGGGTTGAAACTACAGGTCAAAAAGGAAGATTTTAAAGCTAACCTAATAAAATTTGATGGATACAGTTTCGTTAATACCTTAAGAAAAAAATTGAATTGGGGTCTTGATGCTAGGAATTAAAAGCCATATTTTTTCCATGCCGATAAAAGTATATTCATATCTTATTTTTTTTATCTTAATTATACCTATAGCAGTTTTTGGACAAAATGAAAAACCAAAAAAGAAGGAGAGGTACAGCTCCAAAATGCAAAATTTCAGGGTTAAGAAGAAAGATTTTAAAAAGTATAGGTATACTACTGTAGGTGGAAGCTTCAATTTTTTAACCTATTTTGGTGATTTGGCACCAGCTGATAATTTTCTCAGCACAAAATATAGTTTGATCAAACCAGGAGTAAGCGCATTTGTTCAATATAGGTATGGGCCGCGAATGAGTTTGAAAGCAGAATTGCTTTTTGGGAGGCTAACAGGTGATGACTTTAGCTCTGCCGACCCAAATGATGAATTAGCCAGGAGCAGGTATATTAGAAATTTGAGTTTTAAAAATGATATTCTCGATTTATCCATCATGTCGCAAATATTTGTTTTTAAAAACTATCTCGATTTTAGGCAGAGAAAATTCTTTAATATTTATTTCAATGGAGGGGTAAGCATTTTTTACCACAGCCCAATGGGTAAGGTCCCTGATTTTAAGATGAGTGGTGAAAGGTACCCAAATTCTGGTAAATGGGTAGCTTTAAGACCTTTGGGTACCGAAGGACAATTCAGCCAATATTATGATAATAGCCCATATAGTAAAATTCAATTTTCTATTCCGTTTGGAGGAGGATTTATTTTCAAACTTACAGATCGCTTAGATTTTGCTTTTGAAATAAACTATAGAATTCTTTTAACAGACTACATTGACGATGTAAGTGGAAAATATGTCGATCTGGGATCATTGGATAGTGATATTGCAAAATCTATGTCTGATCGGTCGAGGGAAGAGAATGCAATTATGGCTGGAGATGAAAGAGATTATGAATTAATTTTGTCAAATACTCAGGAGATCACTTACATTTCTAGGTATGACGGGAATAGATATACAGTCTTTCAGGGTTACGGTCAGGAAAGTAACAATGCAAGGCGTGGAGGACCAAGTAACGACACATATTTGGTCACAAGTTTTAAAATCGCTTATGTGTTAAAAAAATCTAAAACAAATGAGACCAGCATGACTGGATCAAAATAGAAATCTATCATTACTAGCGAGCTTACAAAATAATAATTTGTTGCTCTGGAAAATTGACAGGTATAGAAATTTTTTAAAATATGAATTTTAGAATCGCACTAATTTCAATTGCCTTAATTTTTATTTTTGGCATGTCGCATGGGCAACAATCGGATTATAAGTATTTAAGAAAAAGCCATTCGCTGGACCAAGGGTATAAAAATGCAATTCAATACTCTCGATATATATCTGGAGGAATAGGGTTTAATCTGCTCAATTATTTTGGTGATGCAACTCCTGCTGAACAAGTACTAAAAAATACAATTAAAGTTACAAGACCCGGTATATCCGCTTTTATTAACTATAATTTTTCCAGATCAATCTTTTTTAAAGGAGAGTTAATTTATGGCCGAATTACAGGAGATGATTTTAATACTTCACCATATGCGGAAAGCAGTTCAAGAAGAAAGTATATTAGGAATCTCAGTTTTAGAAACGACTTGGTTGGATTGTCATTAATTGGGAACTATAATATTTTTCAGGACCCATTCGAATATTTCAAAAGGAGAAATTATAATATTTATTTCTTTACCGGATTATCGATTTTTTATAGCAACCCTAAGGCAATTGTTCCTGAGCAATCTATTGATGGAAATCCATTTGAAAATGCTGGAGAATGGGTTGCATTAAGGCCATTAGGAACAGAAGGGCAAAATCACCCTGATATTGGAAATAAGTATAGCACAATCCAGATCGGAATACCCCTTGGAGTAGGAGTAAGGGTGCGGCTGGGTTATCGATTGGATATTAGTGCAGAAGTATCTGTGCAGTATATTTTATCAGATTATATTGATGACATAGGCAGCTCTTATGTTGATTTGGGGATTTTTGAAAATGAACTTGCCAAAACATTGTCAGACAGATCAAAAGAGGAAAAAGCAGTTATGAAAAATGAATTGAGAGATCAGGATATAATAATTGAATCTACTCAAAAATTTGTATATGAGTCAAAATATGATGGAAATACATACACTGTTTATAAGGGTTTTGGTCACGAGGGTGCATTAAGAGGAGGAGAAAGACACGACTTAATCGCTATTACTTCATTTAAAATTTCTTATATCTTTGCCAATTAGTTTTGCACAGCATCGTTTCAAAAATGTAATCGTATCTTAATTAGTAGAATTTGAGAACCTATATAATAATTATCTTTTTGTTTGTCACCACATTATCCAAGGCACAGTTTTCTGAATTTGGTTTTGGAATTGGAGGGTTTAATTATGCGGGCGACTTAATGAGGGGGTATCATATAGAGAACGTGAAACCCGGTGCTTTAGGATATTATAAAATGAATCTTGATAATATTTTTAGCATAAGGGCAAGTGTAACAGGTGGATTAATAAGCGGAAGTGATAAAAACCCAATTGACCCATTTGCCACAAACAGAAACGGATCTTTTCAATCAACAATAGTTGAAGCTGCCGGAATACTAGAGTATAATTTTTTAGACTATAAAGCAGATCATATCCAATTTCGTTGGTCGCCATATATGTTTTTAGGAGTTAGTGGATTTACTTTCTTTGGAGGAGGTCAGGATCTTAATGGTGCCAGCAAGGTACAATTGGCATTGCCTTTTGGAGGCGGGTTTAAATATGCCATTAACCCCAGTATCACATTAAATCTGGAAATAGGTATCAGAGCCTTGTTTTTTGATCAATTAGATGGCTATTCTGATGGCGATATCACAAATAAAAACTATCAGTATGGAAATAAATATGATAAAGATTGGTATAATTTTATCGGCTTCACCGTTAGCTATACCATTTGGGATATCCCCTGTCCCTACGACTTTTATTAAAGTGTGCAAATAAATCTTTATAATAAGAAAAAAACCACGATCTTTGCACCCGATTTTACCCCTTGATCATTATTAAATGAATAGTCAAATTGATTTAAGCAATTTACCTCGACATGTTGCCGTTATTATGGACGGCAATGGGCGATGGGCAAAAAAGCAAGGAGCAAAACGAATATTTGGGCATAGAAATGCCCTAGAGGCCGTAAGACAGACTATAGAAGGATGCGCAGATTTGGGAGTAAAGCATCTTACATTATATACCTTTTCTACAGAAAACTGGAACAGACCAAAATTGGAGGTGAGAGGATTGATGGAACTATTAGTTTCTACTATAAAAAAAGAAACATCTTCTCTTAATAAAAATAATGTGAGATTGACTACCATTGGAGATGTAGATTCACTACCTGTTAATTGTAAAAATGAGCTAAACGAAAGTATAGAATTGACAAAGAACAATGATGGGTTGAATTTAATTCTTGCACTTAGTTATAGTGGAAGGTGGGAAATACTACAAGCAGTCAAGAATTTGTTAAAAGATGTTAAAAATGATGCAATTGGTCTTGAAGATATCAATAATGATTTATTTTCCGATTATCTTTGTACACAAAACATTCCTGATCCAGAACTCTTGATTAGAACAAGTGGTGAAATGAGGATCAGTAATTTTCTTCTTTGGCAAATTGCATATACAGAATTATATATTACTGATGTTTTGTGGCCAGATTTTAGAAAAGAGCATTTATTTGACGCAATAGTGGCTTATCAAAAAAGAGAAAGAAGGTTTGGAAAAGTTGTTGATAAAAAATATTAAAGTTTTTAAGGTTCTGATAACCTTCATTTTGCTATTGCCTATGCTTTACAATAATGCATTTGGTCAATTGAAGATAGGTTTAGGAAGCCAGAATAACTCGGACGATAAGAAGGATGATAAGATCGCTTTGAGTTATGCCAATCCCCGCGAATATGAAATAGCAGATATAAAAGTAACCGGGCTAGAAACAATAGACAAAAACGCACTTATCTCACTTTCAGGTTTAAAAGTAGGAGATAAAATAAAAATCCCCAGTCAGACTACCAGCAATGTTATCACCAAGCTTTGGAATCGTGGTATTATTGGAAATGTAGCTCTTTACATTGATAAAGTTGAAAATGATAAAGCATGGCTTGTATTGGAACTAACAGAAAGGCCTCGACTTACCAGAATCTTTTTGAAAGGAGTAAATAAAACCCAAGAGTCTGACATTAAAGAGAATCTTGATTTAATAAAAGGAAAAATCGTTTCCGATGCGGTATTGAAAAATGCCGAGCTCACAGTAATGGATTATTTTGTTGATAAAGGATTCTTAAATACCACTGTTAATATTGAGCAGCAAAAAGATACTATTATCACCAATGGTGTTCTATTAAATATTCATGTTGACAAACGATCTAAGGTTAGAATAAACCGCATTGCCTTTCATGGCAATAAAGATTATACTGACGATAAACTTCGATCAAAATTTAAGAAAACAAATGAAAAGTTGCGATTTGATATATTCCAGGATGGTTTTAGAATCATGAAAGATGCTACTTTTAAAAGTGCGTGGCAATTTTTAACCAATTCACATGAAGTTTCTACTCAAGACATGAAAGATTATTTGGGCGAAAGTGTGAATATTAATTTTTTCAAATCATCAAAATTTAAAAAAGATGAATTTAAAGACGATAAAAATAAACTCATTTCTGCCTATAATTCCAAGGGATATCGTGACGCTCGAATAATATCAGACTCCATTTACGATGCTGCAGCCAATGAAATTAATATTGATATCACAGTTGAAGAAGGAGACAAATATTACTTTGGGGATATCAATTGGAACGGAAACTTTGTCTATCAAGACGATCTATTAAATCGCGTGTTGGGAATAAAGAAGGGTGATGTCTATGACATGGAACTTATCCAAAAGAAATTGACATTTAATCCAAATGGAGAGGATATTAGTTCGCTCTATATGGATCGAGGGTATTTATTTTTTAGCGTCAACCCTGTGGAAGTAAGGATTAATAATGACTCTATTGATGTGGAAATGAGGATTTTTGAAGGTGATCAGGCACGAATTAATAAAATTATAATTACTGGAAACGACAGAACAAATGATCATGTAATACGTCGTGAGATCCGGACATTGCCTGGACAATATTTTAATAGATCACTTCTTATTAGAACGCAGAGGGAGCTTTCTCAACTGGGCTATTTCGATGCCGAACAAATTGGTATAAATCCAATTCCAAATCCAGCAGATGGTACAGTTGATATCGAGTACTCACTTGTTGAAAGACCATCTGATCAAGTAGAGCTTTCAGGAGGGTGGGGAGGATTCTATGGTTTTGTAGGAACTGTCGGATTGGTATTCAATAATTTTTCTCTAAAAAATATTACTAACCTTAAAGCTTGGAAACCATTACCTGTTGGAGATGGACAAAGATTATCCTTGAGAGTACAAGCAAACGGGAGAATTTATCAAAATTATTCTTTTACATTTACAGAACCCTGGTTAGGCGGTAAAAAGCCAAACTCATTTACAGTAGGAGCCAATAGGTCAGTAATAAGAAATCAAAATTTTTACACCCAGCAAGAATTTGGATCTATGGTGTTAAATACTGTCAGTGCAGGATTGGGCAGAAGATTAAAATGGCCTGATGATTATTTTACCATGTCAAATACATTATCCTACTCTCATTATATATTTGATGACTTTGTGTCGAGCGGAAATAGCCAAATCGGTTTTAATACAGGAACTGCCAGAAACTTGAAGTATAATTTTACTATAGCAAGAAACAGTGTTGATAACCCAATGTTTCCACGTGCAGGGTCTTCCATTTCTTTGAGCGTTGACCTCACGCCACCATACTCTCTTTTCAGGGATGCATCATATTACGACGATGCCTCACCGGAAAAATTATATGGTTGGATAGAATATCATAAATGGATGTTTGACGCAAAGTATTATCAGAAACTTTATGGAAATTTGGTATTTAGTGCAAGAGCACATCTGGGATTTATTAGTACTTATTCCGGTTATGCTCCCACAGGCCCATTTGATAGATTCCAGATGGGAGGTAGTGGACTTTCAGGAGCGAATAACTTTATCGTGGGCTACGATCTACTTGCGCTGAGAGGATATGAGGATAATAGAATAACACCACCCGGATATGGCAGAGTACTTCCAAAGGAATTTGGACTAAATGGAGGAGTAGCGTATAATAAATTCGTTTTTGAGTTGAGATACCCAATAACTATGGCTGCGTCGTCAACAATTTATGTCTTGGGATTTGCCGAGGCGGGAAACAATTTCCATACTTTAAGTGATTTTGATCCTTTTGACAATTATAGATCACTGGGATTTGGAGCTAGAATTTTTATGCCTGCCTTCGGACTTTTAGGAATTGATTGGGGATATGGTTTTGATACAGTTCCGGGAACTAACAAGCCTAGCGGTGGCCAATTCCATTTTTCAATTGGTCAACAAATAAGGTAATTTTAATAATGAGAAATTTATTTTTACTTTTGCTTTTCTTTTTTGGGATAAGCCAACATACTAAGGCGCAAAAATTTGGTTACATTGATACAGATTATATCTTGTCTCAAATGCCGGAATACAAAGAAGCAGAAACAGAAATCGCACAATTGTCTAAGAGTTGGCAAAGCGAGATTCAGCAGATGTACAAGGAGATAGAAGGAGATTATAATGAACTACAAGCTGAAGAAGTGTTGCTTACAGAGGAAATGAAAAGTGAACGGATTGCAGAAATAGAAAAAAAAGAGGAAGAGGTAAAGGAGTACAATAGTAAAGTTTTTGGCTATGAAGGATTGTTTTTTCTAAAGAAAAAGGAATTGATGAAGTCGGTATTGGAAAGTGTTTTTGAGGCCACCGGAAAAGTATGCAAAGCTCATAGATTACAATTTATGTTTGACAAGGCCGCTGATATGGTAATGATATATACCGATCCAACTCATGATTATACTGATTATGTATTGGAAGAGCTTGGGTACGGAGATGAAAATGATACAATAAAATAATTAATAAACTAATTTTTGAACAAATGAAAAGTAAATGGATTATTATTCTTGCATTTTTAATGACAGCTGTAGCTGCACAAGCGCAAGATGGCAGTATTAAAATTGGATTTACCAATGCTGAATTTATATTAACCAACATGCCTGAGGCAAAGGAGATTGAATCAGAACTGAAATCTTATGAACAACAATTGAGTACTCAGTTGGAGTCAAAATCAAAAGATTTTCAAGCCAAAGTTGCAGAATACCAGAAAAGTGCAGAAAATATGATTCCTGAAGTAAGAGCGGATAAAGAACAAGAGCTACAAAGCCTTCAGCAATCAATTCAAAAGTTTCAGCAAGATGCTCAAACTTCTTTGCAAAGAAAGCAAGGTGAATTGCTGCAACCTGCATTTGATAAGATTCAAAAGGCAATTGATGAAGTGGCTAAAGAAAATGGATATACATTTATTATCAATTCAGGCCAGCCTGAAGTAGGATTAAATATTTTGCTTTTTGCTGATGAGGATCACAATGTTTCAAATCTTGTGCTAAAGAAATTGGGCATAGAACC
>CAYREN010000003.1:19089-39971 GCA_964423255.1 uncultured Roseivirgaceae bacterium
CTGATGAGGATCACAATGTTTCAAATCTTGTGCTAAAGAAATTGGGCATAGAACCTCCTCCACCAGAGGCAGAAAAATAATAAAACTTTAATTTTTAATACTGAAACCTCTGCATCATCCGCAGAGGTTTTTTTATATTCGCTTCATGATAATCCCAGAATATTTGGCTTCAGGTGATAAAGTTGGTATTGTCGCCACAGCAAAGAAACTCGATAAAGATAGCACCATCAATGGGATTAACGTTCTTAAATCTTGGGGTTTGGAGGTAATATCTGGCCGCCATCTTTTCGAATCGAGCTATCAATTTGCAGGAACAGATAAGCAAAGAGCGGATGACTTTCAGAAGATGATTGACGAACCCGAAATCAAAGCAATCTTTTTAGCCAGAGGGGGTTATGGATCTACCAGGATTATTGATCAAATTAAGTTTGATGCACTAAAATCCAGTCCCAAATGGATTTGTGGATTTAGCGATATCACAGCTATTCATTTACAATTGAGGAATTTAGGTATTGCAAGTATGCATGCTCCGATGCCTTCATTTTTTCATTCTACAGACCAAGAATCTTTACAATGGTTCATGAAATTAATCTTTGGAGAAAAATCAAGATTTGCTATAAAACACCATAGATTAAATAATGAGGGCGAAGTAAAAGGAAGGCTAATAGGAGGTAATCTATCTATAATTTGCCATACAATAGGAACAAAATCTGAACTTTTTCCAAAACGGCAAATATTGTTTTTAGAGGATGTTGGTGAGCAATTATACAATATTGATCGTATGTTAGTGCAATTGAAAAGGGCTGGGATATTGGCATCAATTTCCGGTTTGATTGTAGGGAATTTTTCTGATATGAAAGATAATGATGATCCATTTGGTGCAGATGCATATGAGATTATTTATTCCCACACCAAAGAATATGATTATCCCAAGGCATTCAATTTTCCAGTTGGGCATACCAACGAGAATTATGCTCTTCCGGTAGGTGTAGAATCCTTTTTGACAGTAGACAATAATTCCAGTACACTGGAATTATTTAACTAAAAAACCTGCAATTAACCCAACAAAAATAATTAATGGGGGTGGTATTTTTGTAAACATCAAGGCCAAAAATGTAGATATTATCATAGCCATATTTATAAAATCAGGTTCTAATGGTTGAAAAAGAAGAAATGCAGCTGCGATAACCATTCCGGCACTTGCAGCATTTATTCCTTCTAAAGATGCACGGACTATTCTATATTTTTTTAGCTGGCCCCAGAATTTGATTACAAAAAATATAAAAAATGTGCCAGGGAGAAAAATGCCTATGGATGCAAGAACGCTACCCAATATTTCTCCAATGGTTCCATACTCACGCATCGAAAGGGCACCAATATATGCTGTAAAAGAAAATACTGGTCCAGGAACAGCTTGCACAGCCGCAAACCCTGTTAGAAATTCTTCAGAGCTCAAATAATGCTTAAACTCAACAAATTCTGTATAAAGTAGTGGAATCAATACTTGCCCTCCTCCAAAAATTAAACTTCCATTTCGATAAAAATTTTCTAGCAATCGAATGGGTAATAATTTGGTAAAATGACCAACCAAGGCGATAACAATAAATACCACTGCCCATAGTATAAAATTTGACCAATCAACTTTTAATCTTTTGTGTGGCTCTCGAGGTTGCTCGTTAAATTTTATTGCCGTTAGTGCTCCACTTCCCAAAAGCAAAACAGGGAATACATATGGTGATTTTAGCATAAAAGACAGAATGGCTGATATAATCATGATGGATCCTGCTTCGTATGTTTTGACTATTTTAGTGCTAATCATATATGCGGCATAGGCTACAAACCCAACGGCCATTGGCTGAATAAATCTGGTAAATTCTACAGATTTGTTCATCTCATCAAAATGGGCCATCATAATACCAAATGTTGCCATGATACAAAAAGCCGGAATTAACCATACCATCAGCGTGAGGTAGGCAAGCATTGGGCCTCCAATTTTGTAGCCAATAGCAGTGATAGTTTGGGTGGAGGTCGGTCCGGGAAGAATCTGACATAATGCATATAATTCCATTAATTCCTCCTCAGTCACATACGCCCTTTCACCTACCATTTTTTTTAAGAGCATTGCTAAATGTGCAGAAGGCCCACCAAATGCGCCAATAGAGATAATGAACACATCCTTTAAAAAAATGAAATATCTAATTCTTTTTACCAACTCATTTTATTATTACAGTGCAACAATTTGTCTCATAAAAAAGTAACTTTTGATGAAATTATAAAAAAAATTGAATACAAAAATATTTTTTAGATGAACAGTGAAAATGTATTTGTTTTAGCTAATTTTAATGACGCAATTAATTTAAGCATTTGTTGGTAGGAACAATACAAATGATATCAATTATAAACTTGTTTAATCTTCTAAAATTAAATTTAAAACATATGAAAATGAAATTCAAAAAAACAATTACGGTAGCATCTTTAGTTTTCTTATTGGTAGCCTTGGGGAATATGGAAGTTTTTGCACATTGTGAAATACCTTGCGGTATCTATGCCGATTCTGTTAGGATTACCTTGATAAAGGAACATATCAAAACCATAGAAAAATCCATGAACCAGATTGTGGAGATTTCAAAAAGTTCGACACCAAATTACAATCAATTGGTCCGTTGGATAAACAACAAAGAAGAGCATGCTAAAAAAATCCAAGAAATTGTAAGCCAATATTTTCTACATCAACGGATTAAAATAGTTGATGAAGGACAAAAGGAGGCCTACGATAAGTATCAAACTCATTTGGCATTATTGCATAAAATGTTGGTTTATTCGATGAAATGCAAACAAACTACCGACCTCGGATTTATAGAGAAATTAAGAGCTACTGTAGCGGATTTTGAAAAAGCTTATTTTCACAAGCATTGAGAATAAAGTTTAAAAATCTCAATTAATAAAAAGTGGTCTTTTGGCCACTTTTTTAACCAAGATTTATTCTTAGATATATTAATAGGTACGTTAGAGCTGAATTTGTAAGTTAAATTTATTTGTTGAAGAATGTATGATTTTCAATTTCAAAAATTGTAAAAGAACCAATGTTCTCAATAAACTTTCACACCGCTTGTCAACCATTTTGACCAGCTCTTGTTGTAGGTATGTACGCTATCGGTATCCAAAGATTTGTCATTGACAACATGATACCCTTCATTTTTCCATTGAAATATACCGCCATATAGATTTTTCACATCAGTATATCCTATTTTCAATAACTTCTCTCCAATCTTTTCACTTCGGTAACCAACAGAGCAATAAACTATTACTTGGGAATTTAATGGTATTTCCTTCACGTCTTTCTTTTTGAAATGTTCATAGTCTATCAATTTGGCACCTTTCAAATGACTGATTTGAAATTCTTCTTTTGACCTAATGTCTAAAATCACCACTGGACTATTTGAAGTAATTTCGTTCGACAAATTTTGACTACTGATCACAGGTACCGTATGGCTGTATAGTGATTCTAATTTTTCTTTATAATCTTTCGTTTGGCATTTGGCCATATCCAGTGAGATTAATATGGTGATAATTAGAAGAAGATGTCTTTGCATTAGTGTTTGATTGAGAGATAAAAAATACCGGCATAGCCCACAGATAGTAATAAATGAAACAAGATAAGTCCATAGTCCCCAATGGCCAGGCCAAATACAATTCCGGCAAAAAAGTAGATACTGAGTAAGCCTTCCAGGATGGTGACCCATGTTAGTTTGTTTACTAGATAATTATTTTCTTTCCATGAGCTGTTCGTGCCTACAATATTCAATTTTGGTGTTCGCACGAAAGGGGTTTTCTTTCCAATAAGCCCTTCAATTACTGCAAGACTATTACTAAATGTAAATCCCATAGAAAAGGCGATGTACAATGGATAGTACTTAAACTTGTTGCTTTTTTGGCTTTCTGCTTTACTGGCTGTCCAGTAAAAATATGAAATGGCTAAAAATCCAATAATGAAAATACTTCCAAAATCAAAGTATAATTTAAATTCAGGATTATTAAATTTCACATAAAGCAGTGGAATACTGACAATTGAAGCTATAAATAGCAAAAGGAAATTTGCACTGTTTGTGAGATGAAAAAAAGCGTGGATTTTGTTTGTAAAGGATAAATTTGCCTTCAATACCTTACCAAGATTTTTTTTGGCAGTTTCAGCTCCTCCTTTGGTCCATCGAAATTGTTGAGACTTAACAGCAGACATGTTTACAGGCAACTCAGCAGGGGAAGTGACATCTTCTAAGTACTTAAATTTCCATCCATTCATTTGTGCCCGATAGCTCAGATCAAGGTCTTCTGTAAGTGTATCGGCTTGCCAGCCTCCGGATTCGAGAATGCATGATTTTCTCCATATCCCTCCTGTGCCATTGAAGTTAATAAAACTTCCTGCAGCATTTCTCCCGGTTTGTTCAACGCGAAAATGCCCGTTAAGTCCAAAATCCTGAAGTTTAGTTAGCAAAGAAAAATCTTTATTCATATGCTCCCATTTGGTCTGTACCATCCCGATTTTTGGGTTTTCAAATTCTCCAATAGTTTCAGATAAAAATGTTTTGCGCGGCATAAAATCAGCATCAAAAATAGCGATATATTCGCCTTTAGAAACTTTTAATCCAAGATGCAATGCGCCTGCTTTAAATCCCTGTCTTTTTGTTCTTCGCATATGTAGAATATCCAGGCCATCAAATTTTGGTTCAGATATTTTATTTTGAATAATATTTGATGTTTCGTCAGTGGAGTCATCAAGTATTTGAATTTCAATAGATGCTTTTGGCCATTTGATTTCTGCAACAAAATCAAGCAATCGCTCTGCTACATATTTTTCATTATAAATTGGGAGTTGGATAGTAACTATAGGATAGTCCAGTATTTTTTTATTGCTTTTTGTATTATCAGCCTGTGTCTTTTTTGCCTTTTTATATACAAATGTCAAATGCAATTGCACAAGGCTGAAAATTAAAATAAATAGCATGCAAATAGCGTAAATAGAAATCAATGTTATTTCCATATTTTCTTTTTACAAAGTTACATTTAATACCATTTTCAGTGCGTGAAAATTGAACTATTGTTTTATTAAATCATTTAAAGCCCAGTCGTAGGTATAATAACTAAGCTTTGTCTTTTCCGGCAAATCATTATCACGGTATTTATTTATAAAGTTGATAAGGTCTTTATCGCTTTTCCCAAAATCTTGCCTATACCAATTAAATATCTCAGAGATTTTTACTTTATATCCATCAAGGATTACAAATTCTGGGTCATTTAATGCAAGTTTGGTTTGTTTGGTTAATTGTGTTTCTAAGTTGTCTGGTGTGTAGGCAAAGTTTCCAATTTTCGGACAACTAATAGCCGCACAGACCAAAACGAAATGAATTCTGGGATCTTTGTAGGTTCTTATTTTGTTGTTTTCCAAACTGTTTAATGTCAGTTTTTTACCGGCAATAAGATGTTTTTTACCATCAAAAAAACCAGGGAGATTCATAGGTGATTCTACTGGATATTTTAATAATATTTGATTTATAACCAAAAGATTATACGCATTGATATAGAATGCCAGCCTTTCATTATCGCTAAAAGTGCTAATATTAGCACTACCTATGTAGGCGACCAAATCGGATATTTTAGTTTCGTCATTTTTTATCTTACTGTAATTTACTAAACCGCTTTCGACATATTTATCAAAGAACGTATTGGCCTCGGCAAAAAAATGTTCTTTATCCATTCCAAATGTCAGATTTGTGGCTAACAAAAGCGGCAGAACAATAATAAATTTTATAGTGTTAATATTCATTTTGGAAATATGTAATAAAGTCTATAAAGCTTCTGTCAATAACCCGACATAATTCATCTTGATAAGCTAAATTCACTTGTTGAAGATCATAGCTATTAATTTGATCGATGACAAATTGCAGTCATATAACAAATTGTGTCTATCATTGTTATACATCTTTATTTTCTATGCTTGTGAAAACATTTTTTATATTTTTTATAGTTTACTTTTTTGGTGATGGAGTATCGGCTTTTGAAAACACAGATAATGATTTGCGTAAAGAATTATTTGCACTAAACAGTAATTCTATGCTTGCTTATGGGCTTTTAGAGAAACTGGATAAAATCGAAAATACTTCGTTTTTGATTTATGCATACAGAGGAGTATGTGAAGCCCACATTGCCAAAGTAATATCCAATCCTTTTGAAAAATTTTATTACATGCTCAAGGCAAATAGAAATCTGTCCAAAGCTGTCAATATGAATAAAAACAATGTTGAGGTTCGATTTTTGAGGTATGCAGTGCAGATTCAAACTCCGAAATTACTTGGTTTTCAAAAAAATATTGAAGAAGATCGACAGATTATAATGAGTGATTTTACTACTTATAATTGGAGTCGGATTGACAAGAATATCATTAACTACATTTGTTACTTCATGATAGACACCGGAGAATGCACAGATATAGAGAAGCAGCAATTGCTTGACTTTTTAGATAAGGAAAATTTAGCTCAACTTCCGGTAAAATAATATTCGTTAATCATCGGTGTTTTTATTAGAAATTATCGAATATAAAATGATAGCTAAAGACAATGCGGAAAAGGTCCAAAGAGAAGGCCCATAAATGTCACTATATATTGCTTTATAAAACAAGGTTCCTGTAATACCACCAATAATTGGTCCGAGGATGGGAATCCATGAATATGCCCAGTCGGAAGTGCCTTTGCCATGAATTGGTAACAATGCATGCATCAATCTTGGGCCAAGATCTCGGGCAGGGTTGATAGCGAATCCTGTGGTGCCGCCAAATGAAAAACCAATCGCAGCGATTAAACCGCCAACCACAAGAGGATTTAAGCCATCAGCAAAATTATTGGCGCCGATAAATGAAAGCCCAAAAGTGAGAAAAAAAGTTGCCATCAATTCATTGGTTAGGTTATTTGGCAATGAACGTTCTGCAGGTGAAGTACAAAAAATTGCAAGTTTAGCTCCTTGATTTTTAGTTTTTTTCCAGTGTGCATAATAGTAAATCCAAACTAATAAGGCCCCTGTCATTGCTCCTAAAAGCTGCGCCAGAATATATCCGGGAACTTTTGCCCATGGAAAATCTCCAACCATTGCAAACCCCAGCGTCACTGCAGGGTTGATATGAGCGCCACTGATATCTCCGACTGCATAAATAGCAAATGTTACTCCCAAACCCCAAGTCAAACATATGGTGAGCCAACCGGCATTTTCTGCAAACGAATTTTTTAAAACAGTGCCTGCAACTATTCCGCCACCAAAAGAAATCAAAAGCATTGTGCCAATAAACTCTGCCAAATAAATGTTCATAGTTTGATAATTAGGGAATTAAATTATTATTTACCAAAATAGTAATTTTAAAGAAATTATCTTCATAAATCATATAGCCATTTATCTATTTTTAGAATAGATTTCAGATTGGCACGTTTCTAAATAAATAGCTCAACTTCTATGAAAAGACTTACCAGTTACTTCCTTCAAGGTCTGTTATTCCTTGCTCCAATCAGTATCACCATTTACATGATTTATCTTGTATTCGATTTTTCTGATAACCTTCTCCAGCAAACACTTTCAAAATTGCTTGGGAGGGAAATCCCCGGTCTCGGGATTCTTATCATGATAGTTTTTTTAACAGCTTTGGGTTATGTAGGTCAAACAATTATCGCAAGGCCGTTTAAAATTTTCTTTTATAAAATTATACACACGATTCCTCTACTCGAATTGATCTATTCGGCCATCAAAGATTTTTTCTCAGCATTTGTGGGTAAAGATAAAAAGTTCAATAAACCTGTGATGTTTAAGATTAATCCTAATGATGACGCAAACCGGATTGGTTTTATTACAAATCAAAACCTTAAAGCTTTTGAGGCAGATAATTTATTGGCGGTTTATGTGCCATTTAGCTATACCTTCACTGGAGAGACTTATCTTGTATCAAAAGATGCCATCCGACCCATTGATGCTCCGGCGTCTGAAGTGATGAAATTTTTGGTCTCTGGCGGCGTTGCTGAAATTAATGGGAATAATAAAATTTAAATAATTATAACCCCCAGATTCTTTCAATAACTTTTTTGGTACTTACGGATAAATTGGAATCGTACATTGCCTCCCTTGCCCTTTTTTCATTCACTTTATCTTGCTTTTTGAAAACGAGTCGGCCAATTTCCTGAACTGACAATGCTTTTTTATTTCTAAGTTCTAGAAGGAATTCGTCTCCTACTTTCACTTTCCCCTCATGAATGACTCGAAAATAAATACCTAGATGATCATATTCTATGAATTGTTTGATCAAACTGTTGGATCTAAATTTTGCAGCCAATTTATTGCATGGCTGTCGGGGCTGGGAGACTTGCAATAATGCCTCACCCACTTTGTAAATATCTCCAATTTTTATATCAGCTTCCTCTACATCCGAAATGGTAAGGTTTTCACCAAACATACCATAAGTCCAAGCCAATTCGGGGTATAGTGATCTCCAATAATTATAATAATTTTCTCCATATCCATAACACGCTTTATCCAAGCCGCCATGCACCTTTAAATTATTGATGTGATCTCCTTTAACACCTCTGCTACCCAGAAATACCGGGTCTGAAACTGGAAGCTTGAATATTCCGGTTGTGATTGTATTTCCTTTCCAACTTATTGTTTTTTTAGAACCAATGTTGGTTGATATTATTTTCATATTCTGTAGATCATTGGATGGACTAACATCAATCCTCCAATGATTATTTATTGTTATTGAAATAGTAAAGAAAAACTAGTATTCCGGTAAACGCCGGTTTTTTATTTCCTTTTATTTCCAGGTCAACTTTCAAATGACATCTTGATATTCCTCTGAGATTTATAAGTGAATGAAGTTTTGCTCTTAAACGGACCTCACTATTTACCAAAACCGGTTGATTAAATTTTAGATCTTCCATACCATAGTTGATCATCATATCAAGATTTTGAATCTCGGCAATTTGTTTCCACAGGTAAGGAGATATGGAAATATTCAAATATCCATGGGCAATGGTACCGCCAAAGTTCCCTTCTTTTTTAGCTCGCTCAGGGTCAGTATGAATCCATTGATGATCAAGCGTAGCTTCAGCAAAATTATTGATTCTATCTTGGTCAATTAATAAGTACTCAGAAACGCCTATTTCTTTGCCAATAAATTTCTCAAATTCGGCATGACTACCAATGATTACTTTACTCATAGAATTTAACCGTTATATCTCAAACCCCGAAGATAAAGGAAGTTATTAAATATTCATTATTTTTTTAATGATCATGCCTTTTTATAGAATATTTATTCATTGTGTTTTTAAGCAAGCTTTAGAAAGCAAATGATTTAGTATTAATTATGTTGAAATTATAGTAACTAAATGAGATACACATTTCTTACTTTCTAAAATATTATATTGCTTACATGTTTGATGATAATATTTCTACTCCAATTGTACGATTGATTGACGAAGACCTCCAAAAAAGTCAAGTGCAATTATATATCAAACGAGAAGATCTCACTGACCCGATTATTTCAGGGAATAAGTACAGAAAATTGAAGTACAATTTGATTGAAGCCAAAAATAAAGGATGTAAAATATTGCTAACATTTGGAGGGGCGTTTTCTAACCATATTCACGCTGTGGCATATGCAGGTAAAAAGTTTGGATTTAAGACAATAGGCATAATCAGAGGTGAAGAATCACTTCCCTTAAATCCAACCCTGCAGGACGCTGTTACCTTTGATATGGAGTTACATTATATTTCCAGACCTGAATATCGAAGGAAAAACGATAAAAGCTTTATTGAGCATTTAGAAGCTGAATTTGGTAATTTTTATTTAATCCCTGAAGGTGGGTCAAATACTTTGGCTGTCAAAGGATGTACTGAGATATTACAGGATGTTTCGATTAAATATGATTATATATGCTGTGCATGTGGAACCGGAGGGACTATTGCTGGAATTATTACAAGTTTAGCTGGTCGATCCAAAATATTGGGTTTTCCGGCATTGAAAAATGGAGAATTCTTAAAAAATGATATTTCTAAATTGATAATGGATTACTCCTCAGCTTCGTACGACAATTGGGATTTGATTACAGATTATCATTTTGGAGGGTATGCAAAATATGATTATAACTTAATCCAATTCATCAATAGGTTTAAGATTAAACACGATATACAGCTTGACCCAATTTATACCGGAAAGCTTCTTTATGGAATATTTGATCTTATAAATAATGGAAAATATAAACCCAAAGAAAAAATTCTGGTGATACATACTGGTGGAATCCAGGGAATCAGAGGATTCAATGAGCGATTTGGAAATCTCATTAAATGATAATTTCACTAGATAATTTTATGGTTTTTTGTAGTGCAATTCTGAAAGATCCCTAAGCCTTTTTGCACTAAACTCAGGAGTGATGTCTCTTTGAGGGTCTGCCAGCATTTCATACCCAACCATAAATTTCTTAACAGTTGCCGACCTCAGCAAGGGGGGGTAAAATGACATATGAAAGTGCCAGGATTCATGATCCGATCCATCAGTTGGGCATTGGTGGATTCCTGCCGAATAAGGAAATGAAGTTTCAAACAGATTGTCGTACCTAACGGTTAATTTTTTGTAAATGTCAGCTAAATTATCTTTTTCGGATTCCGAAAATTGCCCAATATGCTGAAGGTGTCTTTTGCTAATAATCATCGTTTCGTAAGGCCAAACTGCCCAAAATGGAACTAATGCAACGAAGTGATCATTTTCAATAACAATACGCTCATGCTCTTCTTGTTCTATTTCTAAATAATCTGAGAGCAGGCTTTTTTTATGGTTTTTGAAATATTTTAGTTGATTTTCAGTTTTGCGAGCGGGTTCATATGGTACAATACTTGTGGACCATATCTGTCCATGCGGGTGTGGGTTACTGCATCCCATTATTGCTCCTTTATTTTCGAATATCTGGACATAATTTATTATTTCTTTTGCGCTTAATTCTTGATATTCATTTACCCAAAGATCGACAACTTTTCGTATTTCTTGGACTTCCATTTCAGGAATGGTAAGATCGTGCCTGGGAGAAAAACATATTACTTTGCAAACTCCCTTTTGTACCTCTGCTTTAAATATACCACCCTTTTCAAAACTTCCGTTGGGCAGGTCTTCAAGCATAGCAGAAAAATCATTAGTAAAAGAATATGTGCCTGTATATTGGGGATTTACATCTCCGCTAGCTCTTTCATTTCCTGGGCATAAATAACAATTGGCATCATATTTTGGTCTTTCATCAAGAACATTTTTTTCGACCTGTCCTTGCCATGGTCGTTTCGACCGGTGAGGTGATACCAAAACCCAGGAATCGTTGAGTGGATTATATCTGCGATGAGGATGTTCTTTTAAATCAAACCTGTCCATTCTAATATATTTAAAGTATGCTTGTGCCGTTTTCTATTTTTACCATATAAGTTTTCAATTCCAGATTCAATTCTTTTTTGTACTCAGCCATCATATATTCATTAAATTGATCCAAAAACTCATTTTTTACAATATTAATTGTACAACCACCAAAGCCTCCTCCCATCATTCTGGTACCGATTACCATATCAGAAGCTTCTGCTTTTGACGCCAAAAAATCCAATTCCTTGCAACTTACTTCATAGTCTTTGCTAAGCCCGTCATGGGTTTTATACATGTTTTTGCCAAAGCCAACCAAGTCGCCTTTTTTCAATAGATCGCAACAATCAATAACCCTGGCAATTTCTTCTACCACATATTTGCATCGTTTATAAACTATTGGATTAAATTCACTTTCATGCTTTATCAACTGTTCTATTGACACATCCCTTAGCGAATTTATATCCTTATAATGTTTCTGAAGAATTGATATTCCTTGTTCACATTCTTGTCTTCTCGTGTTATATTCTGAAGATGCTAAGGAATGTTTTACCTGAGTGTCGCATAGTACAAGGTGGAATTCATCCAAAATGAAATTGTAATATTCAAAATCGAGTGTCTTACAATCCAATCTAAATATTTGATCAGCAAGTCCGTGAACACTGGCGAACTGATCCATGATTCCGCATTGCACACCTACATATTCGTTTTCAGCTGCCTGAGATATTTTTACAATTTCTAATTTCGAAAGATTGTGATTGTGTAATGTATTAAACCCGAATGTAAAAGCGCACTCCATTGCTGCAGATGATGAAAGACCTGCACCTAGTGGGATGTCACCTCCAAAAACACAATCGAACCCCATGACCTCAAGACCTCTTTTCTGAAATTGTTCAATAACTCCAAGTATATAATTTGGCCATCCTTTTTCTGATTTATTAAAATTTTTGATGTCAAATTCAAATGAATCATTCATATCCAAGGCCACTACACGACACTTATTGGAATTATTAGAAGCAATGGCACATACAATTTCTTTATCGATAGCGGCAGGCATTACAAAACCTTCATTATAGTCTGTATGTTCTCCAATCAAATTTATTCTACCCGGAGACCGTACAATGAGTGGTTTACTGTTGAAAGTAGATAAGAATTTTTCCTTTATATTTTCAGCTATCATTTTCTTTTTGGTTTAGAAAATCAATAAATACACACCATCACAATGGATCTTATTTAAGATATAAAATTACAATAATTAATAAAGGTAAAAAATACTTTTATTAATTTGTTATGATGAAATAGAAGTGTAAAAAATAATTCCAAATTGTTCTTTTTATCCATATTGATATATAATTACTTATTAGCCTCGTATTTTTGCGAAATATTTTATCGGCGAAGATTTATGTATTTTATAAAATTAGATTTATAGCATAAAATTGAGGTAGTCGAATTAATAATTTTAATGAGATAATTGATGAGTATAAATAAACCATCTATCCCCAAAGGAACAAGAGATTTTGGCCCTGAAAAGATGCTGAAACGCCAGTTTATTTTAAATACAATTAAAAGCGTATTTGAAAAATTTGGCTTTCAACCTTTGGAAACTCCAGCGATGGAAAATCTATCTGTTTTGACGGGAAAGTACGGTGCCGAAGGTGACCAACTTTTATATAAAATTCTAAACTCAGGAAATTATTTATCCAAGGTCAATGAAGAAGATTACCAAATCGGCAGCCAAAAAATGACCTCTAAAATTGCCGGCAAAGGATTGCGTTACGATCTAACTGTCCCTTTCGCCAGGTATGTTGTCATGAACCAACATGAAATTACGTTTCCATTTAAAAGGTATCAGATCCAACCTGTTTGGAGGGCAGACAGGCCTCAAAAAGGAAGATATAGGGAATTTTATCAGTGCGATGCCGATGTAGTTGGAACCAAATCGCTGATATGCGAATCAGAGATTATATTAATGATCAATGAAGTATTGCAAAATCTTGGTATAACTGATTTTACTATTAAAATAAATAATAGAAAACTACTTACCGCCATTACCGAATTAATTGGTGAAGAAGGAAAGGAAGCTGCTTTTTGTGTTGCAATTGATAAATTGGATAAGATTGGAAGAGAAAAAGTAGAAGAAGAGTTATCGAATAACGGATATTCCGCTGAAGCCTTAAAAAGGTTAGCTCCTGTTTTTGAAATGCAAGGATCTAACAATGAAATCCTTAATAAGCTAAATGTTCTTTTTTCTACTTCTGAGTTAGGCAATGACGGGGTCAATGAGCTAAAAGAAGTTTTTGAATATTTGAATAATTTTGGTCTTGTAGAGGGGCATGTGAAATTGGATCTGACGCTTGCTCGAGGGCTAAGCTATTATACCGGGGTAATTATAGAAGTTCAAGTCAATAATTCTACGATTAAAAGTAGTATTACAGGAGGAGGGAGATACGACAATCTTACTGGAGTTTTTGGTATGAATGACGTTTCAGGAGTAGGATTTTCTTTTGGTGTAGACAGAATTTTCGATGTGATGGATGATTTAAATCTGTTTCCAAATGAATATGAAGCATCTACGAAAGTTATGTTGTTAAATTTTGGTTCGACATCTTTTGCAGCCTCACTAAAGATTTTGGCAAAGCTGCGAACCGAAGATATCAAATGTGAAATCTATCCAGATGCAGTTAAAATTAAAAAACAGATGAATTATGCCAATAAGAAAGGAGTCCCTTTTGTTTTGATGATTGGTGAAAATGAAATTTTAGAAGGAAAATATCAACTTAAAAATATGAAGACCGGAGAGCAACAAATGCTGGAATCGAGAGATATAATCAAGCATCTTTTGCAATAAGTGGGTTTTTATTACAATTATCTGCTAAGTATGGATTAATAATTAATTTTGGTATCGCACGTTAATATTTATCAAGTAAATAATAGTTTGTTCCTATTAAATAAATATTTTATCCTGGTCCTTTCAATTCTAATCATTGGAAACAATAAGCTTTTTGGCCAAAGTGCAAAGTTTGATGTAAATTCAGAAATTGGATGTACCCCATTTACCGTAGTGGTGACGGATCTTTCCGGAGCTCATGACACGACTTCTGTAAATTACGATTGGGGAGATGGTAGTCCACTTGATTCTACAGAATTTCATACCTACTCACAGCCTGGGATTTACACAATAATTCAGACTGTAGCCAATGCAAATCCGCGTCAAGATACCATGGATATTGAGGTAATTGATCTCTTTCCTCCAGTTTTTCAAACTTTAAATTGCAAAAATGCAGTGGGTTCTGTATTGATTGAAGATAGCCAATTTGATGCATATGAAATAAATTGGGGAGATGGGGATAGTGAAATTGGTCCTGCCTACTCAATCATATCTCATGACTATGGAATCATTGGCATTTATGATGTAGTAGTAAAAGGTCTTGTGAATGGAGCACAAAGTCCAAGTGATTCATCCAATGTAAACTGTCTTTCAACCACTAAAATATTGAATAATAATCCTGAAATTTACGTTGGAAATCCTCCTCATTTGCAAGTAGCCATAGTTTTAAATACTGATAAAGATCAAGGCAGTATTTGGGTTACCCTAGATGCTACCTCACCACTTAACAACTTTATTGTTGAGATTATGGACCAAAATCAAGCAAGCTTTATTGCGATTGATACAGTTTATGGACAATCAGGATTAGTGTATAATTATACCATTGAAAATTTGAATACTGTTGATAACTTCTATTGTGTGAGATTGGTGGCATTTGACCCATGTGATGGGGAAAGATTTCCTTCTAATACAGGTTGCAGTATAAATTTACAAACCATTGCTGAAAGTGGTCAAAATGAACTTAATTGGCCAACAAATTCTACCGATTTTAAGAACTATTGGGTTTATAGAGATGGATTAATGATTTCAACTATTAATAATCAAGGTCAAACTCAATTTATTGATGATCAAGTATTGTGTGGTATTACCTATGAGTACCAAATCATAATGAATGAAAACTTAAATTTTCAAAGCCTATCAGACACAAGTTTCACCACTGCTGTTTCGACAGAAACTCCCGAGCCTATTTTAAATATATCTGCAACAATAATTGATCAGGATATAAATATAGCTTGGGAAGAACCTCAAAATTTTGTGCCCGTTGGCTACATTATTTCAAGATCAACTGATGGTGAATCATTTGAAGTGTTAGATACACTAACAGATACAGATTATTTAGACTCTGAATTATTTACACAAAGCACAACTTATTATTATAAGATTTCATACTACGATGCTTGTGGTAATTTATCTGAAGAAAGCATAGTTGCTCGTCCGATACTATTGGTACAAGAATTTGATAAAACACTATCCTGGTCGGCCTATCAAGGATGGGAAAATGGTGTAGGAGATTACTTATTGGAAAAATACGATGAAACAGGCCAAATGATTGAGTCAGTAAATCTTGGATTGTCCACAAGTTATAGCGAAGACGAGATGACAAATCCATACCAAAAAATAATTTATAAAATAATAGTAACTCCTGTAGATGGTACCAATGGAAATGTAGAATCCAATTTATTGGAAGTAATCTATAAATCTAAAGTTACCTTCCCAAATGCTTTTTCTCCAGATGGTGATGGTACTAATGATATATTTAACTTTAAAAGCAAATACATCCTTGGAGTAAATATGAAAATATACAATCGATGGGGTGAGTTGGTTTATCAAACTAGTGATGTGGATCAGGGATGGAATGGAACAGTAAATGGAAAGCAAGCTCCATTGGGTACTTATATTTATTATGCTGAATTGGTGGACGATATGGGGATAAATTTTGTAAAATCAGGTGAAATTATATTAATAAGATAAACAATATAGAATTATGGATATGTCGAATATGTTTGGGAAAATGCGTGAAATGCAATCCAAATTAAAAGAAGTACAGGATAATCTTGATAAAATTACTGCTGAAGGAGAATCAGGAGGAGGTATGGTTAAAGCAATTGTAAATGGGCGAAAAAAAATAATTTCTGTGACAATAGAAGAATCTTTGATGACTCCACAAGATAAAGAAATGGCTCAAGACCTCATTGTGGCAGCAATAAATAGCGCATTAGTTAATGTTGAAGCAAAGTCCAACGAGGAAATTAAAAACACCACTCAAGGAATAATGCCAAATATCCCAGGGTTTGATTTTAGCAAGATGTTCTAATGACATCCGTTTCAATTGTAATTCTAAATTATAATGGGCAGCATTTTTTAGAAAAATTTCTTCCTACTATTATAGAGCATTCCAAAGGTCATCAGATTGTTATAGCCGATAACAACTCTTCGGATGGGTCCATCGATTTTATAATGAATAGTTATCCGGAAATATTGCTCATTTCTTTCACAAAAAATTATGGATTTTGTGGAGGATACAACAGGGCATTGAAACAGTTGAATACAGATATTTTTGTTATCATCAATTCCGATATAGAGGTAACAAAAAACTGGATTACTCCTGTTCTCCAACTTTTTGATAAAGACGACAAGATTGCTGCTGTCCAACCAAAACTACTCGATTTCAATTTCAGGAATAAGTTTGAATATGCCGGAGGTGCCGGAGGATTTATTGACAAATACGGTTATCCATTTTGCAGAGGAAGAATTTTTGATACTATTGAAACAGATATTGGTCAATACAATGAAGATCGAGAAATTTTTTGGGCAAGCGGTGCATGCTTATTCATAAGGAAAGATTTATTTGATTTTTATGGAGGCTTTGATGATGATTTTTTTGCCCATATGGAAGAAATAGATTTATGTTGGAGAATGAAGCTCGATGGATATAAGGTATATTATTGTGGCAATTCAGTAGTTTATCATGTAGGAGGAGGAACTTTGGCATATGCTAATCCACAAAAAACATTTCTGAATTTCAGAAACAGTTTACTGGTACTTGTTAAAAACTTGCCAACTCAAGAATTAATATGGAAAATTCCCATTAGGCTGGTATTGGATTATATTGCATCTTTCAAATTTGTGCTGTCCGGGAAGATCATAGATGCATTTATGATTATTAAAGCCCATTTTTATGTGTTATTTAATTTGTCAATAACAATTAATAAGAGAAACTTCAAGAGTATGAGCAATAAAAAATTAGCTGGCGTATATCCTAAATTACTTTTGTCCGATTACTATATAAAAAAGAATCGAAATTTTAGTGATTTAGACATTCATTGATATTAATACCACAGCGCATTTTTTCTTCGCCTTAAATGTTTCCTAAAATTTATAATCCATGCCAGGCCAAGGTAGATGATTACGGGTGATCCAAAAGTCAGAAAAGAAGCATATATAAAAAAAATCCTAATACTAGATATTGGAATATTTATTTTTTCACCTATTTTAGCGCACACCCCAAATGTTTGTGTTTTAAAAAAATTTTGTATTTTTTTCATTTATTGAACTATTTTTAACTAATATCAAACAATAAATCATTCCTCTACAAAAATAGCATCTTTTCTTTTTGTAATGTTGGAATAATTAAAATATTGCAATATTTTTGCTCAAAGCTAACTTTTAATTTAAAATAGAAATCCAGATGAGAAAGTTTATTTACACCTTATTCGCCATAGGATTGCTGACTTTTTATGGTTGTGCCATGAATAAAATGATGAAAATGGCAAAAGATCAACAATTGACAGTAGATCCAGATCCGCTTGAAGTTCATGCCGATAAGGTAAATTTTGAAATATCGGCAGTTTTGCCGGTGAAAATGCTTAAACCTAATTTGAGTTATTCAATTGAAGCATCATATGATTATGCTGATAAATCAGCAAAATTTGATGAAATTAAGTTTGTAGCAAATGAGTTTCCAAATAGAGATACACAACAACCCAGAGTATCACAAAAATTTGAATTGCCATATGATTCCGAAATGGACAAAGGTTCATTGTCAATTATTGGTTGGGGAGTTAATGACAAAAACGGCAAGAAAAAAGGCCCAACTGAAAAGTTGGAAATTGCAAAAGGATTGATAACAACCTCAAAACTTGTGAAATCTGTATATTATGGCGCCTATGTGAGCTATGATTATAAAGATGAAACTGTTGGAGGATGGACTCCTGATGAAGAATTGGAGCCTACACATGTTAATTTTTATTTCTTACAGGGAAGTTCAGCTTTAAGAACTTCAGAAAAGAAAAGTGAAAGAGGTAAATTCTTTCAGGCATTCATCGCTGAAAAAAATGTAACGAGAACTGTTACTATTACGGGTACTCACTCCCCAGAAGGTTCTGAAAGAGTTAATAGTGATCTTTCGAAAAATAGAGCTGAAAAAATAGAAGAGTACTATGATCAAATGATGGATCGATACGACTACAAAGGTGCCGCAGAGTCTATTAAATTTGTTCTAAAACCTGTAATTGAGGATTGGACAGAATTTAAAGTTGCACTTGAAAAATATGATGGTATTGACCAATCATCAAAATCCGCATTTTTAAATATTGTAAACGGATCCGCATCTTTTGAAGATAAAGAAGATGCACTCCACAAATTATCAGATTATAAGAAAGTACGAAAAGATGTCTATCCAGATTTGAGAGCAGCAAAGACTGAAATTTTAACTGTAATAGAAAAAAGAAGTGATGCTGAAATTTCTATTCTTGCTAAACAAATTGCTGAAGGCAAATTACCTGCTGATACATTGTCATATGGTGAGTTGGCATACGCCGCACATTTAACACCTTCTTTAAAGGAAAAGGCTGGCATTTATGAAGCTACCATAAAAACATATGACAACTGGGCAGCACATAATAACTTGGGTGCAGTTTACTTAAATATGGGAGCAGAAAATGGTGATATTTCAGTTGCAGAAAAAGCTGTAACTCAATTTGAAATTTCATTGAATAAGAAAAATAATGCCTATGCAAAAGGAAATTTGGGTGGTGCAGAGTTAATGCAGGGTAATTCAGAAAAAGCTTACGTATCTGTTTCTGAAGCAGTTTCAATGAATCCTCCATCAAAGGTTGTATATGGATTTAATGGAACAAAAGGTGCTATTGAAATTATGCAAGCTAAATATGCTGATGCTGTAAAGTCATTGTCAAGTGCAAATGATGATGAAGATAACCTTTTCAACAAGGGGCTAGCTCAAGTGCTGGCAAAGGATTATCAGAATGCATTAATATCTTTTAATGAATTGAATGGAAAAAATTCTGATTATGCCATGGCAGACTATGGCGCAGCAATTGCAAATGCAAGGCTTGGTAAAACTGATGCGGCTTTAGGTGCGATTTCCAATGCTGTTAAAGCTGATTCAGATCTTAAATCAAAAATTGCTTCTGATTTAGAATTTAATAGTATGATGAGTGATAGCAAATTCATAAGTGCTGTGAAATAGTACAAATAATATATTCATAATGAAACCCTCTCATTCGAGAGGGTTTTTTTTTGAAAACTAAATGACAATACTTTTTGTTAACTGCATTAATGCATATTTTTGCGGACTTAAAATTCAATGTTATGGTAGAAAAACAGTTCAGAGAGGTATTGAAAGATGCAATGTCCGAAGAAATGAGGCGTGACCCAAATGTATTTTTGATGGGAGAAGAAGTTGCTCAGTACAATGGCGCCTACAAAGCTAGTCAGGGAATGTTAGATGAATTTGGTGCAGAAAGGGTACTTGACACTCCGATTTCTGAGTTGGGTTTTACCGGGTTAGGAATTGGTGCTGCAATGAATGGATTGAGACCAATTATTGAATTTATGACCTTTAATTTTTCTTTAGTTGCAATTGATCAAATAATTAATGGAGCAGCCAAAATTAATTCAATGTCTGGCGGGCAATATACTGCTCCAATTGTTTTTAGAGGACCTACTGGAAATGCTGGACAATTGGGGGCTCAGCATTCACAAAATTTTGAAAATTGGTATGTTAATATTCCTGGTTTAAAAGTTGTTATTCCTTCTAACCCATATGATGCAAAAGGCTTGCTAAAGGCCGCAATTAGAGATAATGATCCTGTAATATTTATGGAGTCTGAATTAATGTATGGTGACAAAGGAATGGTGCCTGAGGATGAATTTTTATTGCCAATTGGAATTGCTGATGTTAAAAAAGAAGGTAGCGATGTCACATTGGTATCATTTGGGAAAATGATGAAAATTGTGGACCAAGCAGCAGTTGAACTAGATAAAGATGGGATTTCGACAGATGTTATTGATCTTAGAACAGTTAGGCCTTTAGATTATGAGACTATTGTGAAATCAGTAAAAAAAACCAATAGACTGGTAATAGTAGAAGAATCCTGGCCTATGGCGTCAATTTCTACTGATATTTCTTACCACATACAGAAAAATGCATTCGATTATTTGGATGCACCCATTGCAAGAGTAAACTGCATGGATGTACCACTGGCTTATGCTCCAACATTGATAGAAGTATCACTACCAAATGTTAAAAGAACAATTGAAGCAGCTAAATCTGTT
>CAYREN010000004.1:0-7275 GCA_964423255.1 uncultured Roseivirgaceae bacterium
TTAGTCAACTAAAACAATCATTATTAGGAAGAACACATCAATGAAAAACTATATTGCTCTTTGCAAGATGAATTGGCTAAAAAAGCTTTAGAAATGCCGCAATAAATGGTAGAGAAAGTAGCAGGGCATCAAATCGATCTAGAAAACCACCATGGCCCGGAAGCGACTCGCCAGAGTCTTTGATATTAATGCTTCTCTTAAACAGTGACTCTACCAAATCGCCATATGTACCGGCAATCACTGTCAATATACCTACAGTCATCCATTTCCACATAGGCAGTATGTCCACAAAGTGAGAAATGAGGTAAGCAATTAATAAGGTAAGGGCAGCACCTCCGACAAATCCTTCCCATGATTTTTTTGGTGAGATGCGGTGGAATAGCTTTGTTTTACCAAACAATGTCCCGGCAAAATATCCACCGGTATCACTCGCCCAGGTGAGTAGTAATATTCCCGCTACCAATTCAAATTGATAAGTACCTGTACAAAATACAATAACGTGAAGAAGTGAAAATGGTATGGCAACATATAAAACACCGAGAAAGGTATATGCGATATTTGTAAATGGCTTGATATCTGATTTTTTATATAGCTTAATAAAATAGATGATTGAGCTAAATGGAAATACCATGTAGAAAACATTGGGCTCAATCAGCCCCATTTGTACTAAAAATGTGAAGGTATAAATAAGAATTCCAGTTAGGCAGCCCCAGAAAGTCAGAGGAAGATATCCATCAATTCCTATCAATTTATAAAACTCGCGAATTGAAAGAAATGTGATGCCTAAAAACACGGCAAAGTAGCTCCATTCATGCCAGTAAATTGCCGAAATAATAACGATGAAACCAAAGATGGCAACAATAACTCGCTGAGTGAGATTGTTGTATTTATTTAAACGAGATTTCATCATTTACAATCTTTAATGATTCTAACACTTGTTCTTTTGGAACCAGTACTTCCACCTGACCAATATTAAAATGAATAGTAGAATCTTTTTTATTGATGATCACAGCTTCAATACCGCGATCATTTAATACACCTCTTACAATTTCTGACCTTGAACTGATGGGTGATTTAAATACGACGGTCCAGTCCTTCATTGTTTAATATTTATAGAAATCATTCAATTTGCCAGGGCACCAATTTATTCCTTTTATCTCGCTAACAAGCATTTAAGGAATAGTTAAATAGTTTCTGACATACCACTATTGTTAGTTTTATCTTTTGCCAATTGATTTTTAAAATACACCAGCATTACTACAAATAAAACAGAAAATATGATAATATACACAGTCGGTAGTGCATCTGTCGATTCTACATCAATATCTAGCTTGCCTTTTTGGTAAAAATATAAAGCAAAAAGAGATAGGCTATTGTTAAAAAAATGTGCCAAAATTGGCACAAGGAGATTACCGGTCCAAAGGTATAAATAGCCAAATAGTGCTCCTAGAAGCATTCTTGGAATAAATCCATAAAACTGAAAATGAATGGCACTAAAAAGTATTGCCGCCACCCATACCGCAGCATGATCGTTTTTAAAAATCCTCTTCAAAATATTTTGTAAAAAGCCACGAAATAGGATTTCTTCACCAACTCCGGGAATAACAGCAATTACAATAATGGCCAGGACAAAGTACCCGGTTGATTCAAAATCTGTTAGATATTCTGTTAACACTTGCATGGATTCCTCCATTCGCGCTGCCCATTGTTCAATACCGGAAAAGTACTCTGGAAGGGTGACGCCGGCATTCCATTCTATAAAAACAGTATCAACTATCAAAAAGGAAAATGTAATGACAAGGGTAGTAAAAATTATACTCACTAAATTGGCAGGGAAATCAATAAAATCTTCTTTGAAATTTCCTTTGACTATGCTGTAATAAAATATTAATGGAGCAATAATAAATCCACCAATGGATGACATTCCCTGCAATGATAAAAACATTAGTCTTTGTTCCGGATATGCCGTTGGGTTTATAAGTATGTCTTGAAGATCGCTAATTCCTACACCGGAAATTAGCATAGCAGTAACAAAAGCCAATACTTGTCCAATTAGAAATACCCCACCGAGTGTAATACCAAATAATGAAAACAACAGTACCCATGGACTTTTTCCATTCGCATAGAGAGGATTAATTTCATTATTTGACATCCTGAAACTTATAAGTTAATAATGTTCTTAATGGTCAAAAATATATCGGTTAGGCCCAATAAAAAAATTCATGAATATTGAGTTAATTCATTTTGTGCTAACTTCTTGGTTTTAACAGTCCCTGGAGTAACAGGTTATATTCATCGCAAGTTAGATAACCATGATCATCGGAGTAAGGGCAGGTCTTATAAATCAAACCCAAAGCACCTCTTTTAATGATCACTGTCTGGCCTTTGCATACAGGACAGATTACCTTCCCGGACGGACCGCAATCCACCTTGGGCATTACGGTATAATCCACTGCTTCCCCGGGATCGTATACTTCATTTTTATTGGAGGAAGAAGCGGTTAAATAATTTTCTTCGGCTTTTTCTAAATACTCACTACATTCTTCAAAATATTGACCGGAGGTGCCTTTTAGGGCAATGTATTTGTTGAGCCAATTGATACTTTGCTTATATTTTTCCAAATAGAATGAGTTAACACCAAAGTAAAAACAGATCTCAGCAGGTAGTACTTTTACAGATTCTAATACTTGTCTGAATGACTGGTCAGCTTCTTCAAAATTCCCATTTTCATATTGTTTAATGCCCAAATCAAGGTATTTAAGTTGCTGGCCTCTTTCGTACTCTTCAAATTGCGCATATGAATTTGAAAAAGGAGCAAAGCCTAATATGAGCATTAAAACAAGCCCACTTAAAATTTTAAAATCCATTTTTATCTGTTTTTATTTTAATGTTTGCTATTTGCCGAAGCAAATAATCTTGCCTTTGTGTGCCTGCCTGCGGTAGGCAGGTCCTTAATTTGCTCCGGCCCTGTCTGCCGACAGGCAGGCGTGCCGGTTTCATTGATACAATAAAAATACTTTCTACGAGATTTCATAATTAAGTCGTTGTACAATACTTCGACCAAGGGTAATTTCATCTGTATATTCCAATTCTCCACCAATTGGAATTCCCCGGGCAATGGTAGTGATTTTTACATCAAACGGCTGAAGTTTCTTTGCAATATAAAACGAAGTAGTGTCTCCTTCCATTGTTGGACTCAAGGCCAATAATACTTCATTAATAGTTCCTTCAGAATTTTTTACTCTATCAATTAAGCTAACAATATTTAACTCATTGGGTCCTATCCCTTCCATTGGAGAAATGATTCCTCCCAACACATGAAAATATCCATAAAACTGTGAAGTATTTTGAATGGCAATGACATCGGGGGTATCTTCTACTACGCAAAGTAACGAAGCATCTTTCCTAATAGAATCGCAATTACAATCTTCCGAATCAGAGATAATATGGCAAATTCTACAGTATTTTGTCTTTTCGCGTAGGTTAATCAGCGCAGAGCTCAAATTTTCTGTATTGCTTTTTTCTTGTTTCAACAAATATAGTGCAAGCCTCAACGCTGTCTTTTTCCCAATTCCCGGGAGTTTAGAAATTTCACTTACGGCATCTTCTATTAGTTTAGAGGGATATTCCATTCGCTTTCTTTATCAAAGTCAAAAGTACAAATGAAAAAGATTTTTGAAGCACTTTTTCTTGTTGTAATTTTTTATTCGCATGAAATAAAAAGTACTCATCAAGAGATTTATGATATTCAGCTTAATTTGATTTATTCGATTATAGGAATATAATATGTTTTAACTAAATTGCTATAAGAAAACCATTGGTGACCAATATATCATGCAATTAATATTGAATTCGGGTGTAAATTATGCGCAAAGCCACTACCTGAAAAATAAGATAAAAATTTCCAATCAGGTAGCTTTATTAATGGCATGTGTAGGTATATGTTACGCAATCTTTTCCATTATATTTTATCCAACTCTCACAAAATATCCAGTGCTTTGTATCATATTTTCTTTTGGTGCCATTGCATTGAACTATATAGGATTGCACATAATATCGCGATTTTTATTATCGACCTTGGTGCTTCTCTTGGCTTATTTGTATCATGGGTTTTTGGTACAACCTGGAGAAGGAATGATTTCATCTATGTATGTGATTGAATTTTCTCTCACTATTGTGCCTTGGGTTTTAATTGATTATCGTGAAAAAAATTTATTAGTCATTTCATTGGCGGCTTGCTACATATTGATTTGTAGCCAATATTGGGCAAACCAGATGCTTGTCATGGAGCTGGATAGCAGTTTATTTAGGAGTGGGTTTCTAAGTATTTCTTCTTATGCTTTTGGTGGCGTGATAGCCATATCCTGCTTACTTTTTATGCAAAATAAAAATTATTCTGCTGAAAAGGATAATGAAAAAATGCTTGAAGATATCAAGGAAAAGAATGATGAATTGGAAAATCAGCAAGCAGAACTTCAAAAAAATATGCAAGAAATAAGTATTGCCAGAAAGCAAGAGGAAAAGCATAATTGGGTTGCTAGAGGCATTGCTGAAATTTCTGATATACTCAGGCGAGATGATGATGAAAAAGTTTACAATAATTTATTGATAGGGATTTTAAAATATATAAAGGCCAATCAGGGAGGAATTTATCTAATAAAAGAAGATGAATCACAAGAACAATATCTTGAATTGACCGCCTGCTATGCTTTCGAAAGAGAGAAATTTCAACAAAAAAGAATTGAAATTGGTCAGAGTCTTGTAGGTCAGTGTTACTTGGAAAAAGAGCCAATAATATTAAATAAGGTCCCGGAAGAATACGTTTCTATCACTTCTGGCTTGGGAGATTCTCCTCCGACATTTATTACCATTATACCAATAAAGCAAGAGGATGATATAACAGGGGTTATGGAATTTGCCCTATTTCATGAATTAGAATCTTTTGAAATAGAGTTTTTAATTAAATTAGGAGAAAGCATCGCTTCATTTGTCGCAGCAAATACACTAAATATTAAGACGAAATATTTATTGGAGCAAGCGCAGCAACAATCGGAAAAGCTAAGGGCTCAGGAAGAGGAAATGCGACAGAATATGGAAGAATTACAAGCCACTCAGGAAGAGATGAAACGAAAGGAAAAAGAGTATGTAGATCGAATTGAGGAGTTGGTAAAAATGCATGATGAAAGCGAAACAGTTTAAGCCCTATTATTCATGCGTAATTTGCGAGGCAGGTATTTTAAGATTTTCAATAATTATTTCCCGAATTATTCGGGTTAATTAATTTTTGCTAAATCCATTATAATATTTTTAGTTTACAAGTAGAATTACAATTCACTTATCACAATTACTTTCCGGAGTTTCCGGCTATAAACCAAAACTTATAAAATATGATTAGTAACAGCATTCTCGATACAATAGGAAACACGCCGTTGGTCAAATTAAATAAACTTAATTCACCGGAATCAGCACAAGTACTCATGAAAATTGAGTCATTTAATCCAGGTGGTTCAGTGAAGGATCGCATTGCACTGAATATGATAGAAGATGCTGAAAAAAGAGGCGTGTTGAAAAAAGGCATGACCATTGTCGAGCCAACTTCCGGCAACACGGGTATCGGATTAGCAATTGTAGCAGCGGTAAAGGGATACCCTATCGTATTTACCATGCCGGAGACCATGAGTATCGAGAGACGAATAGTTCTTGAACAATTTGGAGCAAGACTCATTCTAACACAAAAAGAAAAAGGAATGGTTGGAGCGGTGATGGAGGCACAAGCTCTTTCAGATGATGAAAATTATTATATGCCTCAACAATTTGAAAATGAAGCAAATCCTCAAATACATCGTGAAACTACTGCCGAGGAAATTATATCTGATCTGCAAAATACTATTCCTGACTTTCTTGTAGTAGGTGTGGGTACTGGAGGTACCATCACAGGAGTTGGGGAAGTATTAAAAGAGAAGTACCCAGATTTAAAAGTTATTGCTGTTGAACCAACAGATTCACCGTTTTTATCTGATGGCACTTCGGGGCCACACATGATTCAGGGGATTGGTGCTGGATTTATTCCTGATATTCTAGATATAGAAATCATTGATGATATCATCAAGGTAGAGAATGAAGATGCCATTTCCATAGCAAAAAAACTTTGTAGCAGTGAAGGTATTCTAGCAGGAATTTCATCCGGAGCCAATGTTTGGGCAGCCATGGAGGTTGCTAAAACTGCTGGTGAAGGAAAGACGGTGATAACATTTTTACCTGACACGGGTGAAAGGTATTTGAGCACTGCTTTGTTTGAATAAACCCAATGTATTTGATTAAATATGAGATTGTAGCTTTTCGGCTTCAGCATTTCCTACTGGTATAATTTGAAAAGCATTAAACTTGATAGGTTTGTATTATTATTAATATCCATGATATTAATTGCCTTTTGGGTGCCAGGATTAGAAAATACTATTCCGCTTAAAGAAATAAGTGCGTATGGAATTTCTGGTATTTTTTTCTTTTATGGATTGAAGTTAAGCCCGACCAAAATGAAAAAGGGCCTTTCAAATTGGAAGCTTCATGTTTTGATTCAAACGGCCACATTCTTAATATTTCCGGCGATTGTAATCGCTATTCTTCCTTTCATTAAAGGAGAAGAATATTTCTATCTCTGGCTAGCGGTTTTTTTTATGGCTGCGTTACCGTCAACAGTATCATCTTCTGTGATCATGGTTTCTATTGCCAATGGAAATATACCGGGGGCTATTTTTAATGCAAGTATATCCGGTCTGATAGGAATAATAGCTACCCCAGTATGGATTGGATTGTTTCTGAATTCTTATGGAGTAACATTTGACATGGATGACATATTCCTTGACTTAATTTTAAAAATATTGTTACCAGTAATCATAGGAATGGCAATGCATCGCTTCTGGGGAAACTCTGCCAACAGGTATAAAAAGCAGTTGAATATATTTGACAAATCCATCATCTTAATTATTGTATATAATAGTTTTAGCAACTCGTTTTCCAATGGAGTTTTTAGTAACATAAGTTGGCTTGCTCTATCTATTGTGAGTTTTGGTGTGATTGCACTATTCTTTATTGTCTACATTATTATAAATGTCATCACTAAAAAACTTAATTTCTCAAGAGATGATAAAATTACAGCCCTATTTTGCGGCTCGAAAAAATCGCTTGTTCACGGTACTGTATTTTCAGGAGTTTTGTTTGCAGGATTGACCAATGCGGGTTTGTTTTTAGTTCCTATTATGATCTATCATGCATTTC